>CAZYPV010000027.1:0-31558 GCA_964649515.1 uncultured Comamonadaceae bacterium
GGCACCCATTTCGGTAGCCAATGTTGGTTGATAACCTACCGCTGAAGGCATACGTCCAAGAAGTGCTGACACCTCTGAACCTGCTTGTGTAAATCGGAAGATGTTGTCGATAAAGAACAAGATGTCTTTACCACCTCCATCAGCATCATCACCCCCATCACGGAAGTACTCTGCCAAAGAAAGACCGGTCAAAGCCACACGAGCACGTGCCCCTGGAGGCTCATTCATTTGTCCGAAAACAAAGGTTGCTTTCGAGGTCTTCAAAGCTTCTGTATCTACTTTGGCCAAATCCCAACCTCCATCTTCCATGGAGTGCAAGAAATCGTCACCGTAGTTTACAATTCCTGATTCAATCATCTCACGAAGAAGGTCATTCCCCTCACGAGTACGCTCACCAACACCTGCAAATACAGAATAACCATCGTATCCTTTCGCAATGTTGTTGATCAACTCCTGAATCAAAACGGTTTTACCAACTCCTGCTCCACCGAACAATCCAATCTTACCTCCTTTTGCATAGGGCTCGATCAAATCAATCACCTTAATACCGGTATATAGAACTTCGGTTGCGGTAGATAGATCTTCAAATTTTGGTGCTTCACGGTGGATGGGCAACCCTCCTTCGTTGGAAACTTCGTTGATTCCATCGATGGCTGTGCCTACCACGTTAAACAAGCGACCTTTGATCTTATCTCCAACAGGTACGGTAATCGCTTTTCCTGTTGAGCTCACCTCCATTCCACGGCTCAAACCTTCCGTTGAATCCATCGAAATGGTTCTTACGGTGTCTTCACCAATGTGGCGTTGGGTTTCGAGAATTAAGTCTTCTCCGTTTGCGCCCTTGATTACAAGTGCGTCTAATATATTCGGCAATTCTGTTCCCGGTTCGAAGCTTACGTCAACGACCGGTCCGATTACCTGTGCAATTTTTCCAATGTTTTGGGACATACCAAAGGTTTTTGTCTATACCTTAAAAATCGCTGCAAAAGTACGTCGATTGATGCTCTTAAACAAAAGATGTGGATAAAAATGCACGCAAAGCTGTTGAGAATTCTGAGCAAAGGCCCCAAATCCGCTATATTTGTGCCGTATCAAGCATGAAAGCCACTTTACTTTGAAGATCTATCACGGCGTACAATCGTTCAAAAATGTTAATAAACCCGTTTTAACCACGGGCACCTTTGATGGCGTTCACATTGGTCACCGAAGCATCATCAAGCGGATCAATAGCATTGCCGAAGAGGTGGGAGGCGAGTCGGTCATGCTCACTTTTTCTCCGCACCCAAGGATGGTAATTTTCCCCGACGATCACGGTTTAAAGTTGCTCAATACGAGTGATGAAAAACTGGAACAATTGGAAGCAGCAGGACTGCAACACTTGGTGATTCAACCTTTTACAAAAGCATTTTCGAAAAAATCCGCACTGGAATATGTGCGCGAACTTTTGGTGGAGGGCATTCAACCCTATAAAATGGTGGTGGGCTATGATCATCGTTTTGGGAAGAATCGAGAAGGCAGTTTTCAAAACCTTCTGGAATATGGGGAAATGTTCGATTTTCTGGTTGAAGAAATCCCGGCACAAATGCTGGAAGAGGTGAATGTAAGTTCAACCAAAATTAGAAATGCAGTGGCTACTGGAGATATTTCTACAGCAAATCACTACCTCGGATACAACTATCCACTGCATGGCATCGTTATTGAAGGAGACGGCATTGGTAACCAACTTGGTTTTGCTACGGCCAATGTTCATGTGAGCGATCCACTGAAACTTCTTCCAGGAAATGGCGTTTATGCTATTCGGGCTGAAGTGAATGGAAATGTCCTGAAAGGGATGCTGAACATTGGACACCGACCCACCATCAATGATAAAGGTGAACTGCGCATTGAAGCTCATTTGTTTGATTTTGAGCAGAACATCTACGGTGAGAAAATCACCTTACATTTGATGGAACGGATTCGGGATGAAGAGCGCTTTCATTCGTTCGAAGATTTGAAAGTTCAACTTCGCCAAGACCAAGCTGCCGCTTTGAAAGCACTTGCATGAAACACGATTTGCTCTGTACGTTCATTCTTCTCTTCCTTGGATTCAATGCGATGGCCCAGGATGGACTCATTGACTTTGAACAACTCGATACGGCCAGAGTGTTTACTTCGCTTGAGGAAGCCCTGGCCTCAGAAGTACCGGTGTACCGGCTCGACCTCAGCAAGCAGCGCCTCAAATCATATCCCGAAGCGCTTTCTCAGTTGGTTTATTTGAATGAATTGATTCTCGATCGCAATAAGCTGGATTCCATACCGGCTGAGGTGTCCAAGCTCAAAAACCTTCAAATTTTTAGAGCAGATCACAACAACATAGCATCCTTTCCCGAAGGTTTGCTCAAATGTAAATCACTGCGTATTCTTTCCTTGGGCGACAATTATATTGGTAACATTCCTGACGACATCTATCAGCTGAAACAATTGCGAGAACTACTCCTCTGGAGCAACGTGGTGAGTTACTTCGCTCAAAGTTTGAGTCGGCTCGAAAAGCTCGAAACACTGGATTTATTGCACAACGACATGAATGCGAGCGAGCAGGAAATGCTTCAATTTCTACTTCCGGAGGTAAAAATTATTCTTTCTCCTCCTTGTGTTTGTACCTTTGATGACGAATGAAAAATCCCATCGTATCTCTCGAAATCAGTATGTACCCTTTGCACGAAGGGTATGAAGCAGCAGTACTCCAATTCATTTCAAGCCTTGAACCCTTAGAAGGAGTAGTGATCCAAACCAACGGCATGAGCACGCAGGTATTCGGTCCTATCGACACCCTCATGCCCGCCGTCCAAGAAGGAATGAAAGCTTCTTGGTCTGACGGCAAGCAGTCTGTTTTTGTGATGAAATTCCTTTTGGGCGATGTCCACAGCTACCAGCATTCTTCTTCAAAATAAACCCAAAACACGCGTGGCCATTGAGTTCCTATCAACGGTCTTTAGTTTGGTTTACACTTTGGCTTACATTCAAGGACATTCGTGGTGCTTTCTCTTCGGTGGCTTGGGGGCTCTTGGCTTTGTTTTCTTGTGTTGGATCCAACGAATTTATGCGGAAAGCGCTCTTCAGTTCTTCTATGTCCTTTTTGCGGTCTATGGCTATTGGTCTGCCCAAGATGAATGGCTCATTCTTCATCATTCCTTGAAGCAAAGCCTTCCTTTTGTCCTTGCGGGAGCTGCGGGAACTTGGATTCTTGGATTCATCTTGAAGCGATTTTCCGACGCCGCGTCCCCTTTTTTAGATGCCTTCACCACGGTTTATAGTCTTGTAGCTACCTGGTTGATGGTGAGTTTCATTCACGAAAACTGGTTGTATTGGATCATCATCAATGCGGTTTCTGCTGTCTTGTATTTCAAGCGTAAATTGTACTTTGGAGCTGTCCTCTTTGTGATTTATTTCTTCCTTGCGATTTATGGGTATTTCAATGTCTAAAACCATCGTTTCCATTAGCGGACCCGAAAGTTCAGGTAAAACCACCTTGGCCATTGAGCTTGCTCGTCATTTAGGTTGTGCGTATCTCCCCGAAATCGCTCGCTTCTACTTGAAAGACCGGGTGGAATATCGTTTTGAAGATGTGGAAGAAATTGCGCAATTACAACTGGAAGCGGTTCAACGCGCCAAGGTCAGTGGGCACTCCGACTTCCTGGTGTTGGACAGCGATCATGTGGTGTTGGAAGTGTGGTTTTTAGAGAAATTCAATCGTCTTCCTTCCGCTTGGGAAGCGTATAAAGCAGCTTGGGAAATTGACTTGCACGTATTGTGTCGTCCGGACATTCCTTGGGAGCCGGATCCCCTCCGTGAGAACCCATTTGACCGAGATCGATTGTTTGATCGCTATCATGAGCTTTTGGTGCGCTCCGATGCTCATTTTACCACGGCAGAAGGAACTCCTGAACAGCGTTTGCAAGCGGTATTGAGTCGCTTGTAAGAAGAGAGAGCATCTTGTTTTTCTTGAGTTGACCTGAATAAGCCCCAATGAAGTCCAAAAAAAAAGCCACTCTTTGCAGAGCAGCTTTTTCCGATTGTTTAATTGTTTTCACCTACAAGTGAAAGCTCGTTTTATCGTATTACAAACTTCACAGGAATGGTGTACTGTACGTTCACCGATTTACCGCGTTGCTTACCAGGCTCGAAAGTAGGTAGGCTATTCACTACGCGCAATGCTTCCTTGTCAAGTCGACTATCCACGGGGCGAAGAACTTTAGCGTCTTTCACTTTGCCGTCTCTGTCTACAACGAAATATACGAAAACTGTTCCTTGAATCCCAGCATCTTTTGCGATTGGTGGGTATTTGGTTGTTTTCTGGATGAATTTAATGATCTCAAGTTGAGTACATTGGTTTCTTTCGTCTCCTCTCAACTCTTTGCATTCTCCGAGGGCAGGCATGTTTTCTACCACCATGAATGGGGTATCGTCAACCACTTCTTCCTCTTCGTATTCAATTTCTACAATTTCGGTGTTTTCGTCAAGATCAAGATCTTCAACTACCAACTCTTCCTCAATTTCTTCTTCATCTTCTACAATTTCGATCACCGTAGTTGCTGGTGGTGGTGGCGGTGGTGGTGGCGGCGGAGTGGTGGCCACAGGGATGATCTCATCTTCGAGCATGTCTAGTTGGTCAAATGCCAAATCGCTCGTTTCTTTGATTTCGTACGAAGTCCAAGCCAAGGCGCTGAGGATGAAGGCAAACACTGCCATAAATCCAAGAACACGCCAAGCTACGCGCTTGCGTTCGATATCTGCTTCTGGAGTCTTACGTTTTTCCATGATTTATTTATCTGCTCTAAAATTAACAAAAATCGCGCCTTTATATTGCTTCTTTCCCATAAAGTAGGCGAAAAATAACAAGTCCAAACAAAACCCCTAGGGCATTGGCCGCAAAATCGAACCAATCGGACACGCGATCATCAAATAAAATTCCCTGAAGTGCCTCAAGTGCGCCACCGTAGATCAAACAAAAGAGGGCCGCACTTCTGAGCGCTCTTCGGTTCAAAATGGGATAACTTACTTGACGTTTCAGTCCTACACTGAGAAACAAAGCAAGTAGTGCAAAAACGCCAAAATGCGCGAATTTATCGAAGCTGAGAAGGTCCCAAACTTCCACTACGGGCAAATCTCCTCCCGGTATGGCATACAACATCGCCACAACCATTGCCCATGAGATGGACCAAATCATGTGACGAAGGAAATCCACTACCCGATGAGTTCACCGTAAGCTTCAGCGCTCATCAAAGCGTCCAACACGCTAGCGTCTTCCACTTTCACTTTGATCATCCAACCCTTTCCGTAAGGATCTTCGTTCACCAATGCCGGGTTATCTTCTAATTCAGCATTGAACTCAATCACTTCACCGCCAATGGGCATAAAGAGGTCTGATACTGTTTTCACAGCTTCCACCGTTCCAAAGACTTCTTCATTGTCCAAGGTTTCTCCCTCGGTCTCGATTTCAACGTAAACGATGTCGCCCAATTGATCTTGAGCATAATCCGTGATGCCAATAATAGCGGTGTCACCTTCCAAGCGCACCCACTCGTGGTCTTTCGTGTACTTTAGTTCTGCGGGGATATTCATTTTATCCAGTTTTGGGCAAAAATAGTTCTTTTCACGAGCTATCAAATACCTTAGTTCAAAGTAAACCTCAAGGTAATTCCCGAGCTGATGTTTGAGGTGGGAAAGGAGGTTGAAATTTTAGGTCTTGTCAACTGGTGATCGTAGAAGAATCGAAGGGTTAACTTCTTCGACATTTCAAGATCTGCGCTGGTTTTGATGGAGATGATTTTTTGTCCGGCAGTCACCTGATTCTGACGTTCCACCATCTTACGAATGAGGGTAACGTTATCTCGAATGGTCAAATCTGCCCGGATGCTCAATTGTGTTTTTTCAAGCATTTGTACCGGCAATCTACCCTTTGTTCTCAAGAATGGGTTCGGTATTTCTGTCAGCTTGTACCCCAAACCAATCACCAATGAGTTGCTCTTGGTTTCTGTAATTTGGAAGTTGCTCAAACCGAGGGTTACGGTTCGGTCTCGCTTCAACTCCACTCTCACTTGTGGGTCGTTTTTCCCTTTGGTCTTCAAGGTCATGTCAAAACCAATCAAAGGAGCGAGCTGCTCACTGATGCTTACGGTGTTGATTTGTCTTTGAGCGATGTAGTTCGGGAAATCACTTTGATCCAAGGCGCTTGGTAAACCTTCGGCATTTTCTTCATAGCTCAAATTCGTTACATACGATGTGGTCATGGTTGAACGGTAGGTATGACTCACGTTGAACTGCTTGAAGTGCTTCTTCACCGATGGCAACTTGGTTAATCCGTCATAAGTAACTCTCCAGTTGGGTTGAGCTTTGGTTTTGAATACGTCCAAAGGCACTTGTGATGGATCTTTACCGGTGTATGCTGCGATGAACGCGGGTATGGTCACGTCTTGTGAAGTGGGCCCCCAACCTTCATAATAGCCGTTGTCTTCGGTATTGGCCAACTGATAAGACTCCTGATTGAGTCGGTCCGAGATGGTTAATCGATTCAACAAGAAAGCATCAAACACTTCGGAGTCGAAATCTTCGTCATCCTTTGAAAAAGCAGTGGGCCAAGTGATGATTGAAGCGGATAAGTTCCCCGTTTCCATGGGCGACTCAAAATTGTACGAATCCAAGTCTTCATCATAGCGGAAGAAGCTTTGTTTGTTGGTTGAAGTTGTTCTGTTGGCGGTAAGCTCAATTTTGAAATACTTGATGGGCTCGAGGTTGGCGCGAACATTCCAGTTTTCTGAATAGGTTTCGCTGTATTGCTGGTTGAGGAAAGGCTGCTGAACCAACCATCCGTTCCTCGCTGCTTGCAAAGCGTAATTGTCGATTTCATTGCCAAAGATGTCGGTGTTTTGCTGACCAAAGATGAAGCCCACTCCCGGACCATCAAAGTTTTCATCCATTCCCACAAACTGAGTACCTCGGTTGTACCCCGGAAGCAAGATCCCTTCATTTCGTGTATATGCTCCAGAGACGTTTCGCACCATCATCAAGAGACGAGCGATTCCATGCAGCGGGTTGATTTTGTCCTTTTCTTCCTCTTCTTCATCTTCATCCTCACCAAAACCGTTTTTACGGGTGTTGTCTGTAGATCTTCTGCTGTTCGTTCTGCTCGGTTTCGCGTTATTGATCTCTTTGAGGAAGTCCACTTTATTGTACCAATTCACCAAGTTCGCTTGTGCGTTCAAGGTCAGGTTTCGGCTATTTTGGATGGTATTCCCCAAGGTGTCTTGAGCGAAAGGTGCTCGATCCCATCGATAGGCCGATTGATAACGTGCATCGGAACTGATGAAATCAAGAGCTGGGATTTTATCGAAGGGCAGCTTGTAAGACAAGGACGAGGTGTGGTTGTAACTGGTGGTTTCACCAAAGCCCCGAATGTTGTTCCAAACGGTATCGCGATAGGCGCTGTAACCTTCTGCTTCTCGGTCAATTACTCCTGTTGGCTCACCCACCAAGGCGAGGTTGTTGGCACTAAAGTCAAACTTCAAACTCTTGGTAAGGTCATATTGCAGGTTGTAATCTCGTTTCCAATTCCACTGCTTCAGCACTTGGGTTTGAATGAGTACGTCTGACTCAACTCCAAAAAGCGCGGCGGTATTGTTTCTCAATCTGCTGGTTTCGTACGTTCGATCCATCATGGTACTGAAGGAGAACTGCTTGATTCCCGTGTAGAAGTTGAAGTCTTTGAGCCATTTCAAGTACGCAGCATTTCCAATCAACTTATTGAAGGGCTTCACCTCGGTGGGCTTGTTGTTGAAACTGTAGTTCAAACCACCGCGATACTGTTTGTTCAAGAGGAACTCCATGTTGATGTCGCGACGGTAGGTTTCATTGTAACCGTAAGACAAGCTGAAGTTCGAAATGTTGTAGAAACGCGGTTCATTGCTACCGCCACCTTTTCCTCCTTTGCCTCCTTTTTTAGGATTGTCTTCTTTTCCTCCCTTTTTATTGTCTTTACCTGCATCGGTAGGTCGGTTTCCGGTAGGGGCGATTCTAAAGTTGGTCACGTTGATGCTTCTCCTTCGCACAATTTGCTGTGCCCGTTTTCTTTGTGGACGCGTCAACTGAACCTCGTCAATTTCGATGTCAGGACGCAATGGATCAAACTGAGGGGTGGTGACACTTTCAGAATACCCCAGATAGAGCGGTAGTTGCACTCCAAACTCCTCAGGGAAGAATTTACCCAATTGAAGGGTTGAATTTGCATCGATACCGATTACGGTTTCTCGCTGACGTTCTTGTACCCGTTGTTCGAGGGTTCCCCAGCCCGGCTTGGAGATATTACCAGCCACAGAAATATTCCCGAAGTCTGCTAAGGTTGCGTTCATGCGCGCCACAGCGGCCCATCCTCCTTCTTCATTGAAGTCGGTTAGTCGAAGCTCATTGGCCCAAATGGTGGCACATTTTGACAGTCCATCATCACCCGAAAAATTCCCGTCATCCTTATCTGGGTTCCGAACCCCGATCATCAGCACAATTACATTGGCGAGGTTGGGATTTCCCTTGATCTTGATGAGCGCATCACCATCCCGTTGTTCAAACACCTGTTGAACGGGGAAGCCACTCGGACGCTCTACCTTGAGTGTTTGCAGCTTTTTAAATTCGATTTCAAAGTCGTTTTCCTCGGGCCAAATTGCGTCCGGATCTCCGGTAAACCACGGCGTAACTTTCATGGGCAATTCGTACTCGTAGTAGTTGTCATCAAAATCACTACCGAGTCGAATAAAGCAGGTCACGTCTCCATTGGCAAGTACCTCATCATCCTTTCCTGCTTCAGCATGGGCAAACATCTTCAGCTTCTCATACATCCGCATATCGAAGTTCACATTTCGGTACGCGGCTCGTGCATCCCCATCTTCAAGATTACAAACATTGAGGGCGATGGACTGCTCGTTCAATTGACGCTGATTGGCGGTAGCCACGTCAATTTCCCTTTGAATTCCCGGTGGAGTAACGTAAGGAATTGGGTCCCTGTTTCCGTTCTCCTCAATGTTTACTGCATTGATATTAAAGGTGGTGGGATCGGGATCATCGGGCTCAATTTCTTGGGCACCTTCCAAAGAACCGAGATAAGGCCGCCATTCCCCTCGAATCAATTCCAACCTTGCAAAACGGAGTGTTACTTCTTCACTCCAACCTTTCATGAACATTCTCATGAAACGGATACTCCTAAAGTCGGAAATGCTTCCCACTCGTCGCTGAAACTCTCTTACCGGCACTCGGAATTGATACCAACGCACGGTTCGGTCACCTTCAGGGGTATTCACACTTTGCTCAAAACTGTCAAAAATGTAGTTGTTTCCTATGTTCTGCTCACCGAGGTCGGCTTGACGAAGGCTCACTTTATATTGGTAATAGCTTTCGATGGTCCCCAAGGTGATGTCGCCATTGATGTCCTCCGTATTTGGAATGGTTGTAGCGGTGATGGGGTAACCGTTCGGACTAGCGGTATTGGAGTTTCCTTCATAACCATTGAAGTTTTTGTAACGCTCCAAGATGCTTGCGTTGGCCGACTGTGCCTCCGGAGTTCTGAAGTAGGTAAAATCATCTGCCGATGGATCGTTCACGTAGCGATCATAGGCTTCCGGTGTGAGGAAAGCTTGTAAATCTGCAAGCCAATCTGCAAAGAAGTCTTGCTCTGCATCGCTGTTCAATCCGTCCAACCCGATGTCCTGCTGGGTATAATTTCCTACGGAGTTATCGAAGGCGTTCACTACGTTGAAGGTGGAAGGGTCAGGGTACAGTCCCCAAGTCCCAATCAAGGTTGGTAGGTCTTGATTTTGGCTGGGCAATCCGTTCTCGTAGCTCAACTGGCTATCGTTCAGCACATCCTCCGAAACGTTTCCTAGGTTAAAGTAGAGGTCTCCCCCACTTTGGTTCTCCGAATCGTCATTGAAGGGATCCATGAGCCAGAACTGGATGAACTCAATGTTGGAGGCCTCGAAGTCGGTAGTGGTCAGAGCGCGCTGAATTCCCCCCCAGCTTTCTTCCGGATTGGCCAAGGTTCCGTCAGGATTCAGTCCGTCTGCATATTGATCTCCTTCTGCTGGAACGTAGTTGTACGGTCCGCGTTCATTGGGATAATAAGTGAGGTCAAGCGTTGCAATGTTGGGTGGTGTGCCTGCGGGAAGTTCTCGGTTGGGGAAAACTTCATTTTCGAGGACCTCTCTCATTCGGTGATCACTTCGGATTTGATCATCGACCTGACCGTCATCCAAGCCGTTTCCGCGGAAAAATTGTGGATCGATGATGTACCAGCTCAGTTTCGCACGATTGTAATTGTACTGCAAATCATCTTCGATATCTCCCTCAGGGAAGAGGTCTTGCTGCAATTTGGGAGTACTCGCCAAGAACCACTGATTGATGGAACGAATATCGATGGTGCTTTGGCTTCCTTCGAAATCATCGAGGTAGGCATTTCCATCCCTTCCAATGGCTCTTGAGTGACCGGGAATCAAGTAAGCTGCTTCTGCTGAGAAATCAATGCTCGACTTTTCTTTGGTTTCGATGAATGGAATTTTATCCACCATTTTGGTTAGGAACCCCGACTCTGTTTGATAAGCGAGATCGGTTCCAAGAATGGTGTTGTTCACTGGTTCATCTCCGATGTTCACCTTTTGGGTGAGCGGACGTTCACGCAGGTTCAACATGGTGGCACCAACATTGAAATTATCGCTCACCTCATAATCGAAACGCGTTCCGATCATGGTTTTGGTTTGAATGTTGAACAGGGAGTTGCTTTCGAGGGACACTTTGATGGGCTGACCAGAGTCCAGCAGGCCTTCATTCAAAATTCGCACTCTACCGAGCTTATAATCTACGGTATAATCTTGATTCTCTACCAAGCGCACCCCACCAGCAGTTACGGTAACCGATCCTTGAGGAACGTTGAAAGCATTCAGAGGAATTTCGGAAGAAGACGAACTTTGGTATTGACCGCGCAGACGGAAACGGTTCAAAGATGGAATTTGTTGAGCTGCCGTTTTGGTACTATCGTAGAGTGGTTGAAAAACAACCGTATTGATCACTGCTTCGGCCTGGGCGGGTTCTGAGGGCAGTCGGCTTCGGATTTCATCGGCGAGATGTTCACCAAACGGTTCGACAACGGGGAAAAAGATCCTACCATTGTCGCTTTGAATCAAACCACCCTGCGTGGCCGCTTGATCAACAAAATCGAACACACCGTCGGGATTATCCATACCATTCACGTCCAATTGGTCCATGTTCAAAACCTGGATCAAGAGTTCTCCATCGAGGGGTTGGCGGGGAATGTAATTGAGATCGACCCCGGTTGAAGGGTCGTTGTACCATACGTCCAATCGGAAATTATCTCTATTCACCCCAAAGGCTCCAATGCTGTAGACGTTTTTCATCATCAAGTCCCACATTGGTGCGGGATCACCATTGTCCAGACTCACTTGGGTAATGGAACTCTTCAACATCTTCAAAGCGAGTGCACTTGGGGCAGTGTATCCATCTTGGCTGAGTGTACCTACTTGGAAAGTTTCTCCATTGAGGGTGTATTCATACGAAACGGCCAGAACCTCTGCATTGTTCAGTGCTTGACGCAACGAAATGAAACCTAGACGGGCATTGTAAGAGTATTCTGAAACACTCAGCTTTCGTGCGTTACCAACGCGTTCGTAATGGATACCTTGTTGAAATTCAGGGAATTCTGTAGCAATTGCCGCATTTGCTCCACTGAAGCCCATGATGTCTGGATTCCCCGTAACCCTGCTGAATATTTCGTTGTTGAGGTTGGATGGATTTGGGGTGATGGCCAAGTTGGGATCATCCACCAAAGCGCCCACGTTGATGTTGCTCGACATGTAGGCTTGATTCTCTCCAAGATCGGAGAACCCGATAACGTTTCGCACGTCTTGGGTATTGGCTTGTTGGTTCACTACCCAAACTTCAATTCGGGTAATGTTCACCCCTGAATTCACCACGGGCAAACTTTGGAGCGCTTGATCGTATTGATCTCTGAACCAATTCGAGAGGAAGTAGTGTTTGTTGGCTTCGTAATTATCTGCGCGAATATCGAAGAGCTGCGTTTGAGCACCGCCTTCCACTTCAATTTCTTTTCGTTCTCCCTTTTGTTGCGAGAAAACCGTCGTGTTTCTCAAGCGACCGAACTGTGTTTCGAGTTTCAGACCAAAAAGACTAGAACTCCCTGAAATCAAAGTCCCTCTCAAAGGCAAGCTCACGTTACCTGCTTCAATCTTTTTAATGATTTCGTCTTCCTCACCAGTGTACTCCAATTTCATCTGGTTTTCGAAGTCGAAAGTCGCTTCCGTATTGTACTGCGTGGTGAGTTGCATTTTCTCACCAATGCTTCCCACAACATTCAACTGGATTCTTTGGCGGAAGTCGAAAGTGGTGATGGTCCGCTGTCTTTCAGGAATTCGCGGGTTATCTGTCTTGCTCACGTTCACCCCGAAAGTTAGCTCTGCAGAGCCTTGGGGTTTGATGGAAATCTCATTCCCTCCAAAAATTCGATCAAAGCCTTCTCCACCCACGGTTAACTTTGGCTCGAAGGCGCGATCTTCTTCGTCTTCCTCCTCTTGTAGTCGGGTCCAATACTCCGAAACATTATCATCAATGCTCGTTTCGAGGTATTCTTCTAAAGTATAGGTAGTGGGCATTCTGAAACGCAAGGAATCTCCGATGGTTTGGTAGACCACATAATTTCCCGTTTCTGGATCGTATTCTACCGAGTATTGGATATTGTCTGGCCATTCGAGGGATACCCCACCCGTGTTTTCTACCGGGTTATTTGCGTCTTCACCGTGCGGTAATGGAAGCACCACATCGCCCGTATCAGCATTCAACTGAACCGTCTCGTTTCGGCGAATTTTCGGGTGCAGTGGATTCACGAATGCTTCCTCCACATTGTTGGAGAAACCAATCCATACAATACTCAGAAGGCCTATCGCCAGTGAGTATTTCATCCATTTTTTAGAGCTCAAGATCACGTATTACATCAATTTGAGCGCCATCTTAATCAACGCTTCTACCGATTGGTCGGAGCCGTGTTGTTTCAAGATCGTCTCGAGAGTTTTGTTCGCCTTGGTTTTGTCGAAGCCGAGCGACGACAATGCAGATAACGCTTCAAGCTTAGCCGTATTGCCTCCGAGCGGAATAATTTCTGTTCCGCCAGCAACTTCTCCAATTTTGTCCTGCAAATCTACAATAATTCGTTGCGCCGTTTTGGCACCAATTCCCTTCACACTTTGGATGGCCTTAACGTCTCCTCCGAGGATGGCCGTTTTAACCTCATCCGGACTCATGGAGCTCATGATCATTCGACCCGTTGAGGCACCCACCCCAGAAACCGAGATGAGTTTCAAGAACACCGTGCGCTCATCTTCTTGATGGAACCCAAAAAGGGTGTGAGCATCCTCCCTCACCACCAAATGCGTGAGTAAGCGCACATTCTCATCCTCTCCAAGAGCAGAAAAAGTATGTAAACTGATGTTGACAAAATAACCAACGCCACCGCATTCGATGACGGCGTGGGTGGGGGACTTCTCGATCAATCGACCGTTGAGGTGATGTATCATAATTTATTTTGTTTGGGCATCTACCACAGCAATGCGCACCATGTTGACAATCTCGCGGACACTGCAGCCCATTTGGAGAATGTGGAACGACTTTTTCATACCGAGGAGGATGGGTCCAATGACCTCTTTTTCTCCCATTTCTTGCATCAATTTGTAGGCGATGTTTCCTGCAGCAAGGTTGGGGAAAATGAGGGTATTTGTAGTTCTATTTTTCAGTTGTGAAAACGGAAAAAGTTCAGCAGCCATTTCGTTGTTCAGTGCAAAATTGGCCTGAATCTCTCCATCTACAATCAATTCGGGATGATCGCGGTGAAGGATTTCCGTAGCTCGCATCATCTTTTGGGCATCTTCCCCTTCCGCTGATCCAAAATTGGAATACGAGAGCAGGGCAATTTTTGGGGTGATGCGTAACTTTTGAATGGTTTTGTTCACCAAAAGCGCAATGTCAACAATCTCTTCCGCCGTTGGGTTGAGATTTACCGTAGTATCTGCAAAGAAAACGGGTCCTTTTTTCGATTCTACGATATACATTCCCGCCACTTGTTTGGCATCTTCCTCCATCCCAATAATTTGGAGTGCTGGACGAATAACGTTTCGATAATTTCGGGCAATACCAGAGATCAGTGCATCTGCATACCCTGTTTCTACTAACATCGCTCCGAAGTAGTTTCGATCTCTCATGGAACGCACCGCCTCAAATAAAGTCAGTCCTTTTCTTTTTCTCTTTTCAAACAGGAGGCTTCCAAAATACTCTCTTCGGGCGCGTTCACTTGCATCACGTGCGTCGATGATCTCCACTCCTTCGAGCTCCAGATTGTTCTCTTCGATCATCTTTTGTATCAACTCCACATCTCCCAACAAGATAGGTTCTGCAATACCTTCGTCCACTGCCTGCTCTGCGGCTTTGAGGATTTTATAATTATCGGCTTCAGCAAACACCACCTTTTTCGGACGCTTTTTCGCTCTTTCTGAAATGCTGCGGATCAGTTTGTTGTCTTGCCCAAGCCTACTTCTCAACTCCCGCGCATAGGCATCCCAATCGGCAATGGGTTTTTGTGCCACTCCGGACTCCATTGCCCCGCGAGCCACAGCCATACTTACTGTGGTGATGAGGCGTGGATCCATTGGTTTCGGGATGATGAGATCTCGACCAAAAGACATGTTTTTGAGGTCGTAAGCCTCGTTCACTTCTTCCGGTACATTTTCTTTTGCCAGCTCTGCAATGGCCTTCACTGCAGCAAGCTTCATCTCATCGTTAATGCAAGTGGCACGAACGTCCAATGCACCTCGGAAGATGTAAGGAAAACCAAGTACATTGTTTACTTGGTTGGGATTATCTGAGCGACCCGTGGCCATAATAATGTCTTCTCGAACGCTTCTTGCCAAATCGTAGGCAATCTCAGGATCGGGGTTGGCCAAAGCAAATACGATGGGGTTTTTCGCCATGCTTGCCACCATGGCTTCATTCACCACTCCTCCTTTACTCAAGCCAAGAAAAACATCGCAATCTTTCATAGCTTCAGCCAAGCTCTTGAAATCGTGATCTCCCGCAAATCGCTGTTTGCGTTGATCGAGGTCGGTTCTGGTTTTGGAAATGGCTCCCTTGGAATCGAACATCACCAGATTTTCCATTCGTGCGCCGAGTTTCAAGTACAAATCGACACAAGACATGGCCGCGGCACCTGCTCCACTAATGACGATGCGCACATCTTCGATCTTCTTCTCTGCCAACTCCAAGGCATTGAGCAAGGCAGATGAAGAAATGATGGCGGTTCCATGCTGATCATCGTGCATGATGGGAATGTTCAACTCTGCCTTTAAGCGTTCTTCAATCTCAAATGCTTCAGGCGCTTTGATGTCTTCCAAATTGATTCCACCAAAGGTTGGTGCAATGGCCTTCACGGTTTGAACAAATAGGTCTACGTCGCTCGCATCCACCTCAATGTCAAAAACATCGATGTCGGCAAAAATCTTAAACAGCAGTCCTTTTCCTTCCATCACGGGTTTACTGGCTTCCGGACCGATGTCGCCCAAGCCAAGAACCGCAGTTCCGTTGGAAATGACTGCCACCAAATTGCCTTTGGTGGTGTACTCGTAAACATCTTCTGGCTTTTCAGCGATGGCCAAGCAGGGCTCGGCTACACCTGGGGAGTATGCCAGGGACAAATCGCGCTGTGAACTGTAGGGCTTGGTAGGAATCACCTCCAATTTCCCTTTCCTTCCTTGAGCGTGATAATCAAGGGCCTGTTGTTTTCTGATTTTGTTCATGAGGGCGTAAAGATAGTGCTCTGCTTTCGCTGTTCCAATTATCCCGCGAAGCAGTTTTCACCATTCTCTTTACGTTCTATTTCCCGCCGATGATAAATGCAGCCAATCGGCTGTTGTTTGAGGCAACTAGGAGCACTTCTCTTCCAAGAGCTGGTACTAAAACGGTTTTCATATCCACCACATTTCCCGGGGCATAAAAACCACTATCCAAGACTCTTCGCTCTTCAAAACTTCCATCAGCCAACTGCACCAAGACGAGTCCGTTTGACGCATCGTGCCGCACGGTTTCAACTTCTGCACCGAAATGATTTCCAGCGAGAATGAGATCTAGCCTTCCGTCTGCATTCAGGTCTCTGGCTAAGATGCTTTTGGTTGCAGAAATTTGAGCCAAAGGAGGAAGTGCCTGAAAATCCCAACCTTCAGCCGATCGATAAGCCACCCCCGATCGAAATTCATTCACTTCGAGAAAAAGGGCATTGGCTATTCCATCTCCCAATACGTCCTGAATGTTGGCCTCGCTGAAACTCTTGTAATCGGTAAACTTTTCTTTCACAAAAGGCATTTGTTCTGAAGAACACTCCCTACCTCTAACGGGAACGTATTCGTCTTTATACGGCTTTGATAGCACAATGTCATTGCTTCCGTTGGCATCAAAATCACTCGCATACACTCGCAAAACTTTCTCTTCGCTCACGTGGTACTTGGTGTTTTCTCCCATGTTACCAAGAAGCAGATCAAGCTCACCATCGCCATTCACATCTGCAAGATCAATGCTCCACCACCAGCCTTTCAAAGCACTCAATGATTCGCTCAATGGAGAAACCGCCCAAGCGTTGTTTTCGAAACGGAAAATTTGCGGACTCATCCATTCTCCTACGGTTAAAAGTTCAAGTTTGTCATCCCCTTCCAGGTTAACCCATTTCGCATCGGTGACAACACCGTTCTGCCCAAAGAGTGAACTTAAATTCATCACCTCAAAACCTCCCTTTCCTGCATTCTGAAAAAGGAAAGAAGCATCCATTTGAGGGTATTTTCCGGGAAGCACCCCTCCTGCTACAAACACATCGAGATCTCCATCCACATCCCAATCTGCCACCTGCAGCACCGAAGCATTGGTGTATTGTGTTGGCCAAAATGATTCATCGGCCGCCTGAAATTTCCCTTTAGAGTTCAAGTAGAGGCGTATCTTGTAGCCTTGGTCTTGGGTTTCCAATTCATAACCGCCACTTGCCACCACGAGGTCTTCATCTCCATCACCATCTGCATCAAAAAAGGCCGCTGAAATGTCTTCGTAGGCTTCGTCATTGAGCCCGGAATCCACCGCATCAAAACCACCGGAAGCATTTTGAATCAAAAACTGCGATCGAAAGGTACGCGCTCCCCCAAGGAAGGCATCTGGCAAGCCATCTCCATTGATATCGCCAACGCAGAGTGCCGGTCCGTGTTCGCTTTGTTTGTGGGGAAGGAGCACTTCGCGTTGAAAATCGTCGAAAGGATTTTCTTGGTGAGCATTGACCTCTGCTATGGCTGCAGCATAATCACGAAGGAGGGGCTGCTTGAAATCATACACATTGATGCTTTGCATTTTAGCTTCGGAGCGCTTCACACTCACGCGCTGATCAGCCATCACATCGTACTTTCGAATGGAGGCTCCATCAGGGAAAATAATCAGCAAAGAATCCAAACGATTGCTCTTGCCTAAGCCAAAATGCATCAATTGTTCTGATGATGATTGATACCCCCGAACACTGGTAAGTTCTTGGTACTTCAAGCCTCCGTCGAGAAAAGCAACGGCTTTGGCTCCTATTCCATGCTGATTCATCGCACCAGCATTCACACTTACCTGCAACCAATGTCCGTCTGCAACTTGGTTTTCATAAATAAAAGGTGCCGCATTGTTGTTGTTCACCACCAAATCCAAGTCGCCATCCAGGTCCAAATCAGCCACGGCCGCACCAAAACTAAAGGCCGGGGTAGCGAGTCCCCAATCTTCTGTCTTCTTTTCAAAATGCATGTCTCCTTGATTGTGAAAAAGGTAGTTTGGAGTGAGGGTTACGGGAGCTTCCTCCACCATTTGAAACAAATTCACTTGTTCTCCTTGCTCCATTTTTTCTTCGAAGCTCAAGGCGAAATCGTTGTTTCGAATATCACGGTTGATTCCATTACTCACGTACAAATCGTTCCAACCGTCGTGGTCAAAATCGTTGGCAAGCACGGCCCAACTCCAGTCGGTAGAGGCAATTCCCGCCATTTGTGCGACATCTGAGAAAAACCCGGTTCCATTGTTCATCTGCAGAACGTTGCTCATGTACTGATAGTTGTATCCTTTCGCCACATAGCTCCAAAAATTCTCTGGCTGCATGGAGGGCATGTTGGTTTTTGATCGCTGATGGTCCTCAGCTTGCATGTCCAGCACGGTGAGATCTGTAAAACCATCGTTGTTCAAATCGGCCGACTCGCAACCCATGGCGGTAAATGAAGTGTGTTTGATTCTTTCATTGAGCTGATTCACGAAAGTGCCGTTTCTCTGGTTGATGTACATGTAGTCTGGACGCTCATAGTCGTTGGCCACATAAATGTCCACCCACCCATCGTGATTGAGATCAGAACACACCACTCCCAAACCAAAGGAGAATGCGGCAACACCAGCGTTTTCGGACTGATCGGTAAAATGTGTTCCTCCTTCATTACGGAAGAGTTTGTCGCTCGCAAAATCAGGGAAACCCGTTTTTTGATAGGCCACTTTTTGATCTAAATTATTGCTTGGTGCATTGAGGAGAAAGAGGTCCAAATCCCCATCGTGGTCGTAATCCAAAAATGCTGCTTGTGTGCTATAACCAATATTGGCTACTCCATAGGCTTCGGCTTCCTCTTTGAAAGTGCCGTCTTTCTGGTTGATGTAGAGTCGGTTTTTCCTTAATTCTGGCTGGTCGTCATCCATTCGCCAAGAAGACCTACACACATAGATATCGAGAAACCCATCTCCGTTGACATCGGCCATTGCGGCGCCATTGGACCAGGTCCCTTCTTCAGCCAACCCTGCTGAAATGGTGACATCTTCGAATCGAAAATCACCTTGATTGATGTAAAGCGCATCGCTCACTTGATTTCCCGAGAAGAAGAGATCGGGTAAGCCATCTTGATTAATATCACCAGCAGCCACACCTCCGCCGTAATACACTGCATCCCATTCGAGGTGGTTTACATCTTCCGTTTCTGTAATGGTGTTTTGGAAGTACACTCCAGTCTCTTGGGCAGGATGTTGAACGAAGCGCCCACTGTTATCGACGGTTTTCTGCTGCGATAATTCCTCGTTTGATGTTTGAGCGTCACAGGAAAAAAGGAAGATCGCGACGAAAAGCAGGAAATGGAGATTCTTCATGTTTGAAACGTGTGAAAAGGGATAAAAAAAGGCCGATTCTTTTCAGAACCGACCTTCAAATATGCTAAGAAAAAATTATTTCGAAACCACGAGTTTTTTGGTGCTCATAACCTGTTCATTGACTACAAGAGCATAAAAATATACTCCATTCGCCAGAGCAGAAGCATCAATTGTTGTGCGGCCTTCGTTTTTGGAAAGGACGGTTTCACTCATTACTTCACCCACCATATTGTAGATGATGACTTTGGCATTTTGACTTCCCGCAGGCAAAGTATATTGAATTGTTCCTTGACGATTCAGAGGGTTTGGTGAGATCTGCACCTTGCTTTCTACATCGGCAATTTGTTCAACACTTACTACACAATTTTGTACATCAGCATCCACGCAGTAGGTTACTTCATAGCAGGTTTCAACACTGGGATCGTTATTATCGAAAAAGCAATAACGAATAACTGAAGTCCCTGGGTTGCCTTGGTGCTGGTAATCTCCAACGAAGGTAGAATTGCTTTCACCGCTTGCGATGGTTACCAAAGAAGCTCCATTTCCGAGTGACACCTCGGTCCCCCAATCATAACAAAGTGGCCCCCAGCAAAAACGCTCTCTTGCGCCGTCCACCATTGAGATCACCTCTCTTCTGCAACGCACTTGATACGTTTCTGAGCCCGCATTGCTCACGTCCCAATACACTGCAATGGTATTGTCTTCTGCCAGAGAGGGATCACCCGTAACTAAAGGGGATGGGTCGATGAGTTGGAGGTCTTGAGCAAACAAAGCCGATCCTAAGAATGCGGCCAATATAAAGAGTAGATTTTTTTTCATAGTTCTCGAATTACATTGCAATATACAAAACAAGAAGCCACAACCCCACCCATTTCTATAAGAAGGCTTGGTTTTTTATGGTCGTCCCTTTCCTACATTCAAAAGCGGCACCCCAGACACATCGCCTGAAACTGGTGCGCATTCCTTCCAAAACAAATGCCCTGTGGAGTATCTGGCTGAGATCATCCTTGGAAAGCTACATCAGTTAAAGTCGGAACTTGAACTCTGAATGAAGCACATTTGCTGAACCAGATGGCCATTTTAAGAAATCAACCGAATGGAAATGACCTTGGAATGACGGAGGGAAAAGGGAGTAGGAGACCAATATAAGAACCAACAAGAACGCAGAACCCAAAGACTCTAAAACATCAGTAATATCAAGTGTTCAGCACAAAAACATCTCGACGTAAAACAAGAAAGTGGATCAGAAAATTGAAAAAAAATGAATGAAGGACTTCGATATTCAAGGCAAATCCATGTTCCATATCCGTTAAAAAACGTTTACATTTACGATTCGCTAAATCAAGCTAGATCAAATTAAACAATTATGAAAAGAACTTTACGCTTTTTGATGGTCGCCTTTGCGGCTTTGACAGTGAACTTCGCTTATGCGCAGTTGCCTGATGGTTCTATCTGCCCAGACTGGACAGGAACCGACATTAACGGAAATACTTGGAATCTTTATGACGTATTGGATGAAGGTAAGCAAGTAGTTATTGATGTATCTGCTACTTGGTGTGGACCATGCTGGAACTACCACCAAACAGGAGCTTTGGATGAATTGATGGAAGAGCACGGACCAGATGGATCTGACGACTTGATGGTTTTCTGGATCGAAGGTGATGCTGAAACTACATTGGCAGACATTCAAGGTACAGGTGGAAACACACAAGGAGATTGGACTGCAGGAACTACTTTCCCAATCATTGACGACGCTTCTATTGGAGATTTGTTGGCCGTGAACGCTTACCCAACCATCTACTTGGTATGCCCTAACCGTGTGATCACTGAAGTTGGTCAAGCGAGCGCTGCAACTATTTGGGCTGCTGCTTCTGAGGCAACTTGTCAGGCGGCTACACAAGCGGTTGACCCTGCAATGATTGAGGTATCAACGTCAGGAGATGCTTGTCAAGGAGTTTTCTCTGCAGACGTTGATTTTATGAACTTGGGTACTAACAACCTAACGAGTGCGACTGTTACTGCTAACGGATGTACAAACTGCCCGTTGAGTGCTAACTGGACTGGAGACATCGAAACCTACGCTACTGCTTCAGTTGCAATTACAGGTATTGAGGTATCTGGAGATCAAAATATCACTTTTGATGTAACCGCAAACGGAGATGGAGATGTGAACAACAATGCTGCTTCTACTTTCCTTTATGCTTCTGACCACACCACTCACTTCCAAATCAACGGAAGCACTGATAACTGGCCAGAGGAATCTTCATGGGAATTGAGAGATGGAAACGGAAACGTTGTTCAAACCGGCGGTGGATACCCAAATGACGGAAACGGAACGCCTGTAACCATTTTCCATGACTTCGCGGTTGATGGAGACCTCGGATGCTGGGAATTCACTTGGATTGATTCTTACGGTGATGGAATGCACGGATCTCAATGGGGTGGTGTTGACGGATTTGTTAGCGTTGAGTCTATCGACACCGACGGAAACAGAACGTTCTACTACCATGATGGTTCTTATGACTTCGATACCGATTCTGGAAACGGAAACGTAACTACTGTATCTGTTGACGAAGCAGTAGCTTTCGAAGCGTCAATGAGCGTTTACCCTAACCCAAGCACAGGAGCTTCTACTTTGGACTTCGTTGTTGCAACTTCAAGCGAAGTAAGCTACCAAGTTGTTGACTTGCTTGGAAAAGTAGTTGCTAACGATGCCTTGGGTACATTGCCTGCAGGTGAGCAACGTGTTGCATTGGACTTGAACCACCTCGAAGCAGGTGTTTACATGATCAATGTAACTGCTGGATCAAACGTAGCTAGCACAAGAATTACCATCGCTAAATAAGCGATTGAATAAATATTGAAAGGATCAGTAGTTTGGTACGCATGTTGTATTCTGGCTGCTGATCCTTTTTTTTAAATTCAAAAAATAACGATGAAATCTTTATTCACCATTGCCCTCGCCCTCATTTGTTCATTTGCTGTAATGGCGCAGAACAATCAAATCCCTAGTGTTAAATTGAAAGATTTAGCGGGCAACACTATCGATACTGCTGAACTTGACAATGATGGAAAACCCATCATCATCTCATTTTGGGCAACCTGGTGCAGCCCGTGCAAACGCGAGCTCAATAATTATGCTGAACTCTACGAAGAGTGGCAAGAAGAAACCGGAGTAAAAATCATAGCGGTAACCATCGATGATCAGCGATCCGTTTCACGAGTAGGTCCCTATGTGAACTCTGTAGAATGGGAATTCGAAATTCTTTTGGACCCCAACAAAGATTTTTCACGTTCCATGCAAGTCATCAACGTTCCTCACACCTTCTTGGTTGACGGCGACGGAAACATCGTTTGGCAACACAACAACTATGCGGAAGGTGATGAAGAAGAACTGTATGAAGAACTGCTCAAATTGATGAAATAAGCCCCCGCTTTCATCATTGCCATTTCAACCAAAAACCAAAAAACATCTTGAAGTATTTTAAGCTCCTCAGTCTGGGCCTCCTCCTTGTTTTCTCTTCGCAATTGAAGGCGCAAAATACTGGTCTTGATCAAGGCCAAATCCACGGAAACGTTCAGGTCTTGTTTCAAACGTACAGCGAAGACTCTCTTATTGGAGCCATCGTGCCACCCGAGAAATCTGGGTTTAACGCTTTTGCTAACCTCATCTACACGAAGGGGAATTTCTCTGCCGGACTCCGTTATGAATCCTATCTCAATGCGGTACTTGGTTTTCCGGGGCGATTCAAAGGAACCGGAATTGGCTACCGTTTTGCACAATATCAGCACCAAAAGTTTGATGTAACCATTGGTAACTTTTACGATCAATTTGGATCTGGATTGATTTTCCGGGCTTATGAAGAACGAAACCTCGGCTTGGACAATGCCATTGATGGAATACGAGTAAAATTCAAGCCCGTGGAAGGTGTCTATATCAAAGGAATCTATGGAAAACAACGATTGGACTTTGAAGATGGACTTGTGAATGGTCCGGGGATCATCAGGGCTTTGGACGGGGAAGTATTTTTGAACGAAGCCTTTGCTGCATTGGCCGATAAAAAAACAAAGGTTACCCTTGGCGGATCATTCGTTACCCGCTTTCAAACGGGCGGGACCATTGAAAAAGACACTCTCGTGCTTGAAGTACCCAACAACGTAGGTTCCTATGCCGCTCGCGCAAACGTGATTCGTGGAAATTGGAATTTCTATGGGGAATATGTGGCTAAAATCAACGATCCCAACGCCGACAACGGATTTACTTACCGAAATGGACAAGGATTCTTCACGAGCCTGAGCTACAGTCAGAAAGGATTTGGCTTCAACCTTCAAGCAAAAGTGGTGGACAACATGAGCTTTCGTTCAGACCGAAACCTGCTTTTATTTGATGCTCCCATCAACTTCATTCCAGCGATCACCAAACAACACACTTACAACCTAGCCGCCACCCTCTACCCCTATGCTACTGTAATCAATGGAGAGGCCAGTTATAGTGGAGAAGTTTTCTTCAAACTGCCGAAGAAAACCATCCTTGGAGGAAAATATGGAACCAACATCATCCTCAATTATGCGGCCGCCAACTCTCTTGACACCACGCAACTTGCAGGAGTTGACGGATTGGTGGATGGCTACACGCGAAACTCTTGGGGCTTTGGTGGGACAAAGTACGTGCGCGATTTTAACGCACAGATTTCCAGAAAAATCAGCAAAAAATTAAAAGCCAAATACGCTTACTTCTATTTGGAGTTCAACCCATTGGCTACCCCTGTAACCACCGATGAAAAGAACATGATTTTTGCCGACATTCATGTTTTGGAGTTAAATTACAAGATCAAGCCCAAACATTCCATCCGCATTGAGGCGCAAACGCTTTTCACGGAGCAGGATAAAGGAGATTGGGCAACGATGATTATTGAGTACAATTGGTCGCCCCACTGGTTCTTCAGCAT
The DNA here is from genome assembly GCA_964649515.1 of uncultured Comamonadaceae bacterium. GTDB lineage: Bacteria > Bacteroidota > Bacteroidia > Flavobacteriales_D > Sanyastnellaceae > CALKGK01. Next base: position 24,219 of record CAZYPV010000027.1, read on the forward strand.
CATTGATCAATACAACTATGGCAATAAAAATGTGGAAGAACGCATTCATTACTTGTATGGAACAATGGGCTACATCAACGGTTCTAATAGAATATCGATTGGTTATGGTAAACGAAGAGAAGGAATTTTCTGTGTTGGAGGAGTTTGCCGTGCAGTGCCAGCTTCCAACGGATTTGAATTAACAATTACCAGCAGTTTCTAAAACATCAGCACCATGAAAAAAACAGCATTCTTTCTTTTGGCGAGTATTGGGATTTTGGCTTCATGCGACGTGATTGAAGACCCCATTATCCCCGTTACTACCAATTACGACGAAGCAACCTATGGTCCACCACCCACTTTTGGTTTGGCAGAAGACCTCACTCGTAACGCCTTGGTGGAAGACTTTACCGCACATCAATGTGGTAATTGTCCGGACGCTGCCATTATCGCAGAAGAGCTTGAAGATGTTTATGGTGACGACATTGCAGTGGTTGCTATTCATTCTGGAAGTCTAGCGGCAACCAATGAAGAAGGTGCATTTACCACCGACTGGACCAATGAAGTTTCAGACATCTATTACAATCAACTCGATTTCCAAGCCAACCCACTTGGTCGGGTGAACCGAACACCCACCTTGGGAACCTTCCTTTTTCCTGTTGAATGGGAACCCGAAGTGCAAAGCATTGTAAGTCAAGATGCTGCCGTTGCCCTTCAAATCGCCAGCAACTATTCCAGCGAGAACAATGAAGTCAACATCCATGTGAATGGACAATTTCAAGAGGCCATACCCGGAAATCTAAAATTGGTGGTTCTGGTCTTGGAGTCGCACATCATTGACTATCAACTCGATTATAGCTCTAACCCAGAAATTGTTCCTGATTACGAATTCAATCATGTTTTGAGGGATGGAGTAACAGGACCTTTTGGCCTCGATTTCTCCAACAACGCCAACGCAGGAGATGAAGTGCAAAAGAACTACACCTATGAGTGGAACAACGAATGGGATGTGAACAACAGCTCGCTTGTTGCTTTTGTGTATGACAACGCTACTGGCGAAGTAGTGAACGTTGTAAAAACGTACATCACTGAGTAAGCCATGAATCGATTCCTACTTCTTTTCTTTTTCCTAGCCTCAGGATACTCCATTAGCGCTCAAGATCAATCTTTTCAGGGTGGACTCGTTGGTGGTGCTTTGGTGAGTCAGGTATCGGGCGATGGTTTGGGAGGGTTTGACAAGCTGGGCTTTCAAATGGGAGCTTATGTCCATATTCCCTTTTCCAAAAATTGGGCGGGGAAAATCGAACTCGGCTATGTTGCAAAAGGGAGTCAACGACCAGGAAACCCCGACAACCCGGGCATGGATACCTGGGGATATCGATTTAATTACATTGAAGTGCCTTTGTTGCTTGAAAGAAAATTCAGGAAGTTCAATATTCAATTCGGACCTTCCGTTGGTGTGCTTGTGAGTTCTTCTTACGTCTTCAACAAAGAGAAATTTGAGATTACCGCACCGGAACCTTCGAGCACTGACATCAGTTTCGTGGGTGGTGTAGCCTATCCATTGGGTGACAAATTCACCGCAACACTTCGCTACTCCCAAAGCTTAGTGCCCGTTCGCGATTTTGTGGATGTTGGTGTGAACCCTGTTTTTGACGGAGGAATGTACAACAGCGCACTTCATTTGATTGTCCACTACCGATTGGGACGCAACTAGGCTCCCTTCTTCGGCAAAACACCCGCGTTTTCCAGTTCTGCTTTGATTTGTAAAAACTGTTCATGCATGTCGTTGTGCATTTTCGCAAATCGGAGGGTTTTCTCTCTTGCCACAAGGACTGCTCTGCCCGCATTGTCTCCCGGGAATTCATGGCCACTATCCAACAAACTCATCGCATTCCAAAGCACGGAATTCAAGCGCTCAGTAACATGATCGTAGCCCTTGAAGTTGGGGTCTTGCATGTAGCCTAACTCAAACTCATTCATTGCGGTCTTCAGGCTGTCCATCTGGTCCCGTGTAGCTTGGTAAGAAGAATCGGCCAAGTAGCTTAAATTCTTCTCTGCCAGCTCCATGGTTTTGCGCATGTTTTTCATCGATTCAAAAAGAGAATCTGCCATGCTCACCGTAGTCATCAAATCTTCATACAGTGCAAATTTTTCTGCATATGCCATCTCAACAAAGGGCACTCTAGGGTCATAATGCACTTCTACATCTCCACTGCATTTTTGATCCAAATAAGTGATTTCAATGGTGTATTTCCCAGGAGCTACTTCCATACCTCCACCAGGCAACGCATCTTCCTTCCGTTCTGCACGCGAAGGCCAGAAAGCTCCTTGCATGCGCAAATCCCAATTAAAATTGACCAAACCGGAATCCAATTTGCTCTGAAAATGCCTTATTTCTTCTCCTCCTTGGTTGAAAATACGAACATCGGCCTTTTCTCCGTCAGACAACAAATCTCCGTCGGCATAAACCTGAATTCGAGCTCCACTTCGACGGTTCTCCCCGTTCCACTGATGATCGGCTTCGAAGCGAGAACCTTGCGGACGTTTATAATTGGCCAAATAAGCATCTGGCGCTGAAATAAAACTCAATTGATCTTCAATGGCAGCATTCGAAGCCAAAACTTCTAAAGGCTTCAAATCATCCAATACAAAAGCTCCCCTTCCAAATGTACCGATGATGAGATCGTTTTCGCGGGGATGAATTTTGAGGTCGATGGTTGGAACGGTGGGGTAATCGTGCTTCCATTGTTCCCAGCTTGCACCGTGGTCCAAAGAATAGAACAGTCCGTTTTCAGCACCGAGAAAAAGCAAGTTTTCTACTTTAGGATGTTGAACGATGGCATGGCAATGATCGATAGATGTTCCCGATTTGGTTTTCCCTTCAGCAGTCAAATTTTTCCATGTTTTCCCCAAATCCTTGCTGTGAAATAGGAAGGGCGACCATTCATTTCTTCGGTAATCGTTCACCACAACAAACACTTCATCCCGACTTACCCCAGGTGTAATTTGTGCAATCCAAGCTCCTTCAGGCATTCCTTTCAAGCCTGTCGTCCATTTGCTCTTGGTATTCATTTTCTTCCAAGTCTGTCCGCCATCTTCACTCAAATGCAAGAATCCATCATCGCTTCCAACCCATATCAAGCCTTTCTCTTGCGGATGAGGAGCGATGCAGGTGATGGTGGTGTAATTCTCTGCTCGTGTGGCGTCAATGGTGAGTCCGCCAGACAATGCTTGCTTTTGCTTCTCAGGATCATTGCTCGTGAGGTCAGGAGATATGCGTTTCCAACTTTGTCCGCGGTCTTGGCTGTAATGCACAAACTGACTCCCGAAATACACTCCATCGCTAAAGTGAGGATCCAAAGCCATGGCAGCATTCCAGTTGAAGCGCAAGTCGGTGGAGTCGCTCGAAGTGGGCTGAATGTAAATCATTTCCCCCGTTTCGGTATCCACTTGATATACATTCCCTCCTTGATACATGCTGTAAACGTAGCGTGAATCCTCGCGAATTGGCGCCACATCAAAACCATCTCCAAAAGAAATCTCTTGCCATTGATTGTTCCCCAAAGCCCCCGAAATCCAGGCATAAGCCGGTGCTTTCCAAGATCCGTTATCTTGCATTCCGCCATAAATATTGTAGGGTATTTCAAGGTCATAATCGATATGATAAAATTGACCAACAGGAAGATTATTGATAAATTCCCAGTGCTCTCCACCGTCTCTTGAGATGTTCAAACCACCGTCATTTCCATCGAGGATGAGATTGGGGTTTTCGGGGTGAATGTAGAACGCGTGATGATCGGGGTGAGCACCTGAATAAGGAAGAATCACTTCAAAGTTTTTCCCACCGTCGATGCTTTTCGAAACCATGCTGTAAAGGTTAAAAAGGGTGTTCTTCTCTTTTGGATGAACGTAGATATCGGCATAGTAGAATGGACGGTTTCCGATGTCTTCGGTTGCTTGCAGTTTCCAAGTGAAGCCTCCGTCTGAAGATCGATACAGCCCCGTAGTTTCACTCTCGATGAGGGCATAAACCGTTTTGGGGTCGCTCTGAGCAATGGCTATTCCAATCCGTCCGTAAGGTCCATCGGGCAAACCGTTCTTTCCGTTCAAACGCTCCCACGTCTTTCCTCCATCAAGGGTCATGCTCAAGCTGGAGCCATCACCACCGGAATTGAAAGTCCAAGGTTTTCTTCCGTATTCCCACATTGCAGCAAAGAGCTTATCGCTGTTGATCGGGTCCATCACCAAGTCTGCACAACCCGTGCTTTCATTAACGTAAAGCGACTTCTCCCACGTTTGTCCGCCATCTTCACTTTTATAAACGCCTCGTTCGGGATTCTCGCCCCAAATGCTTCCTAAAGCAGCAACATAAATGTTTTGGTCGTTCTGTGGATCGATCACAATGCGGTGAATGTTTCGAGTAGCCTCCAGCCCCATCAACTCCCATGTTCTTCCACCATTCAGTGAACGATAAATTCCTTTTCCGCTCGAATGAGAGTTTCTTGGATTTCCCTCTCCCGTACCGATCCACACTTGATCTGGTTTTCTCTGGTTGATGGCAATTGCACCCACCGACGCCGTTGCTTCATGATCAAAAATGGGTTCCCATGTGATACCGCCACTCACCGACTTCCAAGCACCTCCTGAAGCCGTTCCGATATAAATGGTTTCGGGTTGGTCTTGAATCAGGTCAATGCTGGTTACTCGCCCACTCATGGTGCCCGGACCCAAGTGGCGCATGTTCATTCCGGAGAGATAAAGACTATCGGTTTGCGCTTGAGTGAGTACCGCAAGCAAACAAAGAGAAACAAGTGTGATGATACCTTTCATGAGCACAAGATAACAAGACTGGAAAATCTTCCTCTTCTTTTTTATGATGAGCGGCGCTATTGTCTACTTTTAAGGCAATGAAAGCGAAGATTGGCATCATCACGACTTGGTTTGAGCGCGGCGCAGCTCACGTTTCAAAGGCCATCATGGATGTGATTGATCGCGATTTTGAGGTGCACATTTATGCCAGAGGAGGCGAGGTAGAAGCCGGACACCCCTCTGCTTGGAGTGGGGAAAATGTACATTGGGGAAGCACCGTTCCCTATGCCATGAAAACCCACATCGACCTCAAAGATTTCCAAAAATGGTTGAAAAGGGTAAATCCAGATGTGCTGCTTTTTAACGAGCAACACTCTTGGGAGGTGGTGCTTTGGCTGAAAGAGCGCACGGACATCCCCATTGGAGCGTACATCGATTACTACACCGATGAATCTCGACCTTTCTTTGCGCTGTATGACTACCTCATCTGCAACACCCGCAGGCATCATATGGCTTTTCAAGATCACCCCTTGGTTTTCTACATCCCTTGGGGCACGGATTTGACTGTTTTCAAGACCCAAGAAGAAACTGAAGCATTAGCACAAGCAAAGCCCCTCTGCTTTTTCCATAATGCCGGCATGAATCCTTATCGCAAAGGCTGTGACTTGGTTCTCGAGGCTTTTTCAATGATGACAGAAAAGAATTGCAAGCTCATTGTTCACGCTCAAATTGGGCTTGAGGAAATGGACGAAAAGCAGCAAACTTGGGCTTCAGATTCGCGCGTTTCTTGGGTGAAGAAAGAAGTGCCTGCTCCCGGATTGTATCATTTGGGCGACGTTTATGTATATCCTTCTCGTTTGGATGGAATAGGGCTTTCTTTACCCGAAGCTTTGGCTTGCGGACTCCCAGCCATTGTTCCCAACGAAGGTCCCATGAATGAATTCGTTCAGGAAGGGGTCAATGGTAAATGGGTTGATGTGGCGAAACGTTGGAAGCGGTCGGATCAATACTTCTGGCCCATGAATGAAGTGAAAGCTCCAGCATTAGCTAAAGCGATGGATGAATTTGTGCTTCACCAGCACCAGATCAGCACCTGGAAAGAACGCACACGAAAACACGCAGAACAGCACCTCGATTGGAAAAAAAATGCCCAACACCTTTCGAGTTTGCTTCTTGAGGTAAAGCATCGAAAAGCAGCGCCTGAATTGCTTCAAGCATGCATAGAATTTCAACGAAGTCTGGAGCCTGACTTGACCGTAAAAATGAAGATTCACCGTCTCCTTGTGCAACTGGGAGCCCGAAAAGTAAAGCACATTTTTGCGAAGTGATGGAACTCAAAAACCGACATATCTTTTTGTTATCCACGGAATTTTGGGGCTCCCATTACCTTTCAAAACACCACTATGCTCTGGCTTTGAAGGAACTTGGAAACTGGGTTTACTTTATTCAACCCGGAAAAAAGAAAGGCGCCTTTTCTGCTGGGGAAAGTCCTGAAGGAATCCCTTTGATTGACTTCAAACCATCCATCGGACAACGTCACCTCCCCAAAAGCATCTCCCGACAAATTCAAAAGCGCGAATGGCAAAAAATCATTGGAATTGCTGGGAATTCGCCCGATTTGATTTGGAGTTTTGACAACTCAAGACTGTTTCATTTGGACGCACTTCCTGGGGTGAAAAGCATCCACCACCTTGTGGATCTGAATCAAGATTTTGAATTGGCGACAGCAGCAAAGAGCGCCAATTTATGTTTAGGAAGCACATCGTTTATCGTTGACGAACTCAAAAAACACCAAAGCGAAAGCCATTTTCTCCACCACGGATGTGTCGCCAAACCCTGTGCGCCCAAAGTTGCGGGAGAGCGATTGCAATTGGCCTATTTAGGGAACGTCTTGTTGCGATTCATTGACCGCTCTTTTGTGCTCTCCATGATTGGGGAGTTTCCTGAGGTCGATTTTCATTTCGTTGGTGGATACACCCAAAACAACCTCATCCACACCATTGATGCGGGAGATCAGGAATACTTGGAACAACTGCAGTCCTTTCCCAACACCATCTTGCACGGAGCAGTGCCGCAAGATCAGCTTCAGGACACTTTTGAGCAAATGGACGCATTTTTCATCGCCTACGCCAAAGAGCATTACGCGCAAGCAGCCAATCCACATAAAGTAATGGAGCTCATCTCCAGCGGAAAGCCCATCATCAGCTTCACCATTGACGCCTTCAAAAGTGAACAACTTCTGCACTTCGCCGAAGATCCTCATCAGTTTTACAAACTCATTCATCAATTGAAAAACGGACAACTCGAAAACCGCAGAAAGCAACAGTTGGCCTTTGCTGAAGAGCACACCTATCCTGCACAAATTCAAAAAGTAGCCTCATGGATCAGCCATTGGTAAGCATCATTTTGCCCGTTTACCAAGGAAAAGCCACCTTGGAACGTGCCGTGCATTCTGTACTTGAGCAAGAAGAACAAAGCTGGGAATTGCTCATTATTGATAACGGCTCCAACGACGGAAGTTGGGAGCTGGCCAAGGGTTTTTCAGACGA
>CAZYPV010000027.1:31658-38846 GCA_964649515.1 uncultured Comamonadaceae bacterium
CGGAAGGCAGCGTACTAGCATCTCTTTTGGCCTTGGACGACCATGCCTTCACGGGAATCACTTGGATGTTGAAGCGAGAACAAGTGGGCGAACTTCGATTTAACACCGGGCTAAGTCATTGTGAGGACCTTCTTTTCTTCATTGAATATTCCATGAAAGCTGACCATTACAGCTTTGTTGAACGACCCATTTATGAAGTCATTGGAAGAGAAGGAAGTGCTATGAGTCAGCTAAACGCCTTGGAACGTAGCTATGCTCGATTCATCTCCTTATTGGAAAAAAAGGGGGTGGACCTTGATCAGATGAAGCACCTCAAAGGCAAAACCAAGCGCATCATGTGGCGTTCCTACTTGAAACGGGGCAAGATTCGATTTGCTTTGCGTGTGTTTTTCTCATCTTTACGCTCATGAAGGTAGACATCATCATCGGCACCCGTCCAGAAGCTATAAAAATGGCACCCATCATTAAAGGCTTGGCTCATTTTCCTAAAATCAGTCTCAGGGTTATCGGCACGGGTCAGCACCTCTCCCTGCTCAACGGTATGCTCTCGAGTTTTGGTCTGGCTCTGGATGAGCATTGGCCTTTTGAGGACGGTAGAACCCACCAAGAGCTGCTCTCCGCGCTCATGCAGCGATGCAACAGACACTGGAGTAAGGAAAAAGTTGATTTGGTTTTGGTGCAAGGCGATACTACATCGGCCTGGGCCGCGGCACAAGCAGCCGTTTTAATGAACATTCCTGTTGGACACGTGGAAGCGGGCTTGCGCACTTATCGTTTGGATGCCCCATTTCCCGAAGAACTTCACCGGCAGTGGATCTCCCGTTGTGCGCTCTTGCACTTCGCCCCAACAAAAGGGGCCTTTGAGCGCCTAAAAAAGGAAAACGTTCAAGGTGAAATTCATCTGGTTGGGAATACGGTTGTTGACGCCTTGGAAGAAATGCATCACGGCACCAAGAAGCCGGAGAATGCTCGCTACGACATCCTCGTTACTGCTCACCGCCGAGAATCTTTCGATGGAGGTATGGAACGAATAGCAGCATCGCTCAAAATACTCTCGGAGCAGTACCGAATTGCTTTGATTCTTCACCCCAATCCCAAAAGCAAATCCGTCTTCGAGGAAGAACTCTCCAATCACGAAAACATCGACCTGTTAGCTCCCGTACCCTATGCCCAAATGCCTGAATTGTTGATGAACTGCAGGCTTCTCTTGACCGACAGTGGTGGTTTGCAGGAAGAAGCACCCTCCTTCCAGCTTCCCGTTTTGGTATTGAGGGATCACACCGAACGAGAGGAATTGATCTCTTCTGGAGCTGGGATTCTGGTAGGTACCTCTACTGAGATGATTGTTGAGAAAAGCACTGAAATCCTCCAAAATGAAGCCCAGTATCAGCAAATGATTCCGAAAGCAAACCCTTTTGGTGATGGATTATCAGGCATTCGAATTGCAGAAATTTGCCACGACTGGCTTCAGCGATCAAGACAGCGATGAACATTCTCGTCCTCACATATTGGAGCTTGAACGAGCCGCTGACCCGATCGGCAGTGCTCCCCTATTTGGACATGATGGCGGAATCTAACCGGAGCAGTAAAACTCAATTTGTGCTCTTCACCCTAGAAAAAGCGCGCTACCAGCTCAGTGAAGATGAAACTACTCAATTGAAACTTCGGTTTTCAGTACAAAACGTGCTTTGGATGCCACGACCTTATTTCCGATTTGGAATGAAAGCCGGAATCAGTTGGTTCAAGAGTTTACTGCTGTTGAGAAGGGTGATTCGAGAAAAAAAAATCGACGTTATCCATGCCTTTGGTACCCCTGCGGGGATGGCAGCGCACATCTTGCACCGCTGGCTGCAACTGCCTTTTGTAGTGGACAGTTATGAACCTCATGCCCGATCCATGGTGGAAAATGGGTCTTGGAAGAAGAACTCTCCTGTTTTTCATCTCCTCAAATACTTTGAAAGCAAGCAAGCCAAGCACGCCAAAATGGTCATTGCTACCAGCGAAGGCATGCGACGCTATTGTGCAGCAGAGTACGGACACATCCCGAAAAACTTCCTGGTGAAGCCGGCTTGCATTGATTTGAACCGTTTTTACCTCAGTGAAGGGAGTCCGCAACTCAAACAAGCCCTCAACATTCAAGAAGAAACGGTGGGGGTTTATGCAGGGAAATTGGGGGGCATTTACCTCAAGCAGGAAACCTTTGATCTTTTCAAGGCCTGCTACGACATTTGGGAAGGGAATTTCATCGCGATGTTGCTTACTGATGCTCCTATGGAAGAAGTCCGGCCCCTGGCTCAAAAAGCCGGTTTACCGCTCAGTGCCTTGCGTGTGAGATTTGTTGATCACGATGAAGTGCACCAATATTTGCACCTCGCTCATTTTGCCATGAACATGGTTAACCCCATCCCTTCCAAACGCTTTTGCACCTCCATAAAAGACGGAGAATACTGGGCCTGTGGTTTGCCCGTGATCATCCCTCAAAACATTTCCGACGACTCACAAATCATTGCAGATCACAAAGTGGGTGTTGTTTTAAATGGATTCGAGCAAGAAGAACTGGAACGTGCTGCTCGAGAAATGAAAGCACTACTTACGGCAGAAGGGAGCCAAAAATTGGCCGAAAAACTTCAAGGCATCGTTCGGAAGCATCGCTCTTATGACATCGCTCGATCCGCCTACTTTGAAGTTTACGGTGCCTCTTCTACCTTGCTTCAACCACTCCAACATTTCCTTGTGCTCATTTACAACAGCTACCGGGATCCGCTCTATCAAAACTTAATTCATTCTTTTTTACTCCGTCAAAGCAAGCTGAACCCGAATTACCGCTTTGAACTGCTCACCTTTGAGCAAGAACGCTTCGCCTTGAACCCAAAGGATCAACAAAACGAAATTGCGCAGCTCAGTGGCGAAGGAATTCATTGGCATCCTTTGGCCTACCACAGTGGTTCTTGGATGTTCCTTGTGAAATTATATGATCTTTTTAGTGCTTTCATACAAACCCTTCGCATTCATCGGCGGCACCGACTTAAAGCAGTGATTAGCTTTGCCAATGCCTCGGCAGCTATTGGCGTGCTTGTTTCCAAATTGATTCGGAGCAAATTGATTGTTTATAGTTTTGAACCACACCACGAATTTTTAGCTGAATTTGGGATTTGGCAAAGAAAGGGGTGGCGATATCAACTCTTGAGAAGGGCAGAAAAAATGACCCTTAAAAAAGCGTCTCACATCATTACGGGAACAAAATACCTCGCCGAAAAAATTGCTCCTCTCACTGAAGCTAAAGTCTATCGCGCTCCTTCTGCCGTAGATCCTGAATCTTTTCAATTCAATGCAGAAGCGCGCAAAAAGTGGCGGAAATTGTGGGGCATTGAACATCAAAATGTATTGATTTATGTGGGGAAGTTTGGAGGTATTTACTACGGAAAAGAAATCCCTCAGTTTTGTGCGAATTTGGCCACAAGAGCACCTTTCTTTTTTGTTTTCATTACCCAGCAAGACCATGATGAAGTGCGGGGGTTATTGAAAAAATTCGGGTTGAAGAATGATCAATTCTATCTTGGATCTGCCCATTCTCGTGAGGCCATCGCTGGTTTGAATTCGGCTGCTGACATTGGGCTTAGTGCCATCCCTCCCTACCCCAGTCAGCGCTACCGATCACCAGTAAAAGTGGGAGAGTATTTGATGAGTGGACTGCCATACATGACCTGTGAAGGGGTCTCAGAAGACGACGACATCGCCCTTGAGCACGAAGTGGGAATTGTGCTGAAAGACTTGGAAACCCCGTTAAGTGAGCACCAATTGAAAGCGCTTTTTGACCTCTTGGCACAGCACAAAACCGTTTTGCGAGAACGATGCAGAAAAGCGGGCATCAGCTACCGATCGCGCTCCATTGCCGATGGAATTTTTGATGAAGTGCTGCGGGAGCTTTGATTCAATTCATGTCTTGTTGAAACTCGCGAAGATCAATTTCCTTCTCGAGCATCACATCTACCTTTCTGCTCACGAAGAACGCTCTTCCCTTCATGTAGCCGTCCACTTTCACCGTTGATGACGAAGCGAAAAGCACCGTTAGAATGCTCTCCAAGAAACTTGATTCCATGGCCTCGTAGTCTCCTTTCATGAGGATCGTTCTCGTGTTGAGGGTTTTCCGAGGCAAAATGATTTTTTCTTTGAGTTGAATTCTGCCAATTTTCTTTCCATTCAGATAAACATCGATATCGGAATCGGTGAGCAGCACGCGGTACCAATTGGGGTTATTGATCACCACTTCAACCTCAGCTTCTACAAAATCTTTATCGAAACGCGTTACATGAATGTCTTTCACCTCACTCACCTCCACTTCTTTGTAGAAGGAACAAGCGCTCAATTGCAGCATCAAGCAACACACCAAGCAAGTTCGAATTAAGCTCATTTGCTCATTAAATCAGTGTAGTGCTTGTAGAAAAGTGGTATTGTTTCAATTCCTTTGAAGTAGTTGAAAACACCATAGTGCTCGTTGGGCGAGTGAATCGCATCAGAATCCAATCCAAAGCCCATCAACACCGTTTTGAGTCCGAGAATTTGCTCAAATGCCGCCACAATTGGAATGCTTCCTCCTCCTCTGAAGGGAACAGGTTTTTTACCAAAAGTTTCCTCCATGGCCGCAGAAGCTGCGCGATAGGCAGGATGGTCTATGGGAGTGAGTGCTGGCTGACCACCGTGCAATGGAGTTACCCTGACCTTCACACTTTTGGGCGCGATGGATTCAAAATGCGCTTGGAACAATTGGGTGATTTCTTCCGGCGATTGTCCGGGCACCAACCGCATGGAGATCTTGGCGTTGGCCACCGAAGGAATCACCGTTTTAGCACCTTCACCCGTGTAACCGCCCCAAATACCATTGACATCTAAAGTTGGACGAATGCTCATTCTTTCGGGCACATTGTAGCCTTTTTCTCCCTCAACATCATTGATATCGATACTCTTTTTGAACGCTTCTTGATCGAAAGGAGCCTCTGCCATGGCCTCCCGTTCTTCTTGGCTCAGTTCAATCACTTTATCGTAAAAGCCCTTCACGGTGATGCGTTGGTTCTCATCTTTGAGCGAAGCAATCATTTCGCAGAGAATATTGATGGGATTCGGAACCCCTCCTCCATACAAACCACTGTGCAGATCACGATTGGGTCCGGTAACCTGCACCTCGCAGTAACTCAAGCCACGCAAGCCCACTGTGATGGAAGGAATGTCGTTCGCAATGATTCCGGTGTCCGACACCAAAACCACGTCAGCCGCGAGTTTCTCTTTATTGTCTTTGAGGAATTGATCCAAATTCACCGATCCTACCTCTTCCTCACCTTCAATCATGAACTTCACGTTGCAAGGAAGGGTATTGGTTTTCATCATCAATTCAAAAGCCTTCAGATGCATGAACATTTGCCCCTTATCATCACAAGCACCGCGGGCAAAAATCGCTCCTTCGGGGTGGATCGCTGTGGTGCGAATCTCGGGTTCAAAAGGGGGTGTGGTCCACAAATCTACTGGGTCTGGTGGCTGCACGTCGTAATGTCCGTAAACCAATACCGTTGGTAGATTTGGATCGATCTTCTTTTCACCATAAACAATGGGCAAGCCTTTGGTAGGACAAATTTCAACGCCATCAGCACCCGCTTCTTTTAAAAACCGAGCCACGAGATCCGCCGTTTTGATCACATCTTCTTTAAAGGCATTGTCGGCTGAGATGCTTGGAATACGAAGCAAATCAAAAAGTTCTGAAATGAAACGATCTTTGTTTTGGGTGATGTAATTGGTTTGGGTCATAATGTCCTTTGAGATTTCTTTCAAAATTAAGAAAATGGGAAGGCCAGAGCGAAATTATTTTTCACCGAAAATGAACAGCAGCCTTGGTCCATGTGTATATTTGTGAGCCGAAAAAAATGAACCTTTCCTTCGAAAATACCGCCGCCGCCTTTGGACACAAGAACAAAGCGCAATTGCGAAAAGCCTACCTCTTATTCAGGTTGGTTGCTAGTCCTGCTCTCGTAAAAGTGGGGAAAGTCTTTCTCAACATCGCCTTAAAACTGAGGATTCCGATCGCTTGGGCCATCAAACCCACCATCTTTCAGCAATTTTGTGGAGGCGAAACGATTCAAGACTGTGCGGGTACGACTAAAATATTGGACCAATTTGGCATCGGTACCATCCTCGACTACAGCGTGGAAGGGAAAAGTACAGATGCTGACTTTGACGCCACATGCACGGAAATTTTGGAAACCATTCAAACGGGGAACGATAACGAACACATCCCGTTTTGCGTTTTTAAGGTGACGGGAGTTGGTCGGTTTTCCATCCTTCAAAAAGTAAATGAAAAGAAGGATTTGACGGAATTGGAGCAAGCGGAATACGACCGCATTCACTACCGCATTGATCGTATTTGTGCTGCCGCAGCTGAAGCAAAAACACCCGTATTTATTGATGCGGAGGAAAGTTGGATTCAGGACACCATTGATGCTCTCGCAGAGGAGATGATGGAAAAGTACAATTTGGGAAATGTTTGGGTGTACAATACCGTGCAGTTATATCGTCATGACCGACTTGCATACTTGAAGCGACTCCATCGCGAAGCCAAAGAGAAAAAGTACCTCCTGGGAGTGAAACTTGTAAGGGGGGCCTACATGGAAAAAGAGCGTGCAAGAGCGAAGGAAAAAGGCTATCCGTCGCCCATTCAACCAGATAAAGCCAGTTCTGACCGCGATTATGATGCTGCCTTGAAGTACTGCGTGGAGAACGTGGAAGAAATCTCCACAGTAGCGGGAACCCACAACGAAGCCAGTTCAAAATACCTCGCTCAATTGATCCAAGACGCCGGATTGCAGCCCAGCGACGGTCGACTTTATTTCGCCCAGCTCTACGGCATGAGCGATCATATCAGCTTCAACCTTTCTGCTGCTGGTTACAAGGTGGCCAAGTATGTTCCTTATGGTCCGATAAGAGAAGTCATGCCCTATTTGCTCCGCAGGGCTGAGGAAAACACTTCTGTGAAGGGACAAACCAGCCGAGAGCTTTCGTTGATTTTGCAGGAAATGGAGCGCCGGAAAATGTAGAGGGCTTTGTTGATGAATGATTGTCTGTATTCGTTCAACCCTCTTTTCGGCTTTGATGTCATATCCACATTTATTGCTTGCGAACGGAATTTGGTTGAAGGGCTGCGCC
>CAZYPV010000028.1:0-38736 GCA_964649515.1 uncultured Comamonadaceae bacterium
CCAACCGACGTTTTTGAGGCTTTGGGTATTGGTGTAATCACAGAGTTGTTCCCGCTCCATCAACGCATTTTGCCAGTTTTGGGCAGAAATGCTGGAACTTCCAACTTCACCAATTGAACGGTTTGCTCCTTGTCCAAAGAGGGCAAGTACAGCGTCGTAAGGGATCAAGAATCCAATCATCCCAATCGCTAAGAATGCAATGAGCACCCAGCGTAAACTTCTAATTTTTTCTAATTCAGCCATGTCTAAGCTTTGAATTTTTAAGTGGGCGAATATACGGAAGCTATTCGACAATTAAAAGTTAGTCGACGTCATGAACGTGTAAGTCGACCAATTCTATGCGTGCATTGTTCACTTCTACGATTTTGAAGGCGAAATTCGACACACTCATTTGAGTGCCAGGATCAGGAATGTCCTCGGCGTAGTGGATGATCAATCCACCCAAAGTGTCGTACTCATCCGACTCAGGTAAGCCAAGCCGGTAGCGCTCGTTGAGGTAATCAATCTCAAGGCGCGCCGAAAACTGAAAAAAGTCAGGGGCCAGCTGTTTTTCAGTCATTTCTTCCTTGTCGTGTTCGTCTTCAATCTCACCAAAAAGTTCTTCCACAATGTCTTCAATGGTGATGATTCCACTGGTTCCTCCAAATTCATCCACCACCACTGCAAGGTTTCTTTTCTTAGCAATAAAATCCTCCAAAACGCGATTAGCAGGGGCGGGTTCTGCCACAATGAAGGTGGGCAAAAGGATGTTTTTGATGTCTTCAGGGTTTTTGAAGAGATCATAACTGTGGCAATATCCAATGATGTTGTCAATGCTGTCCCGATAAATCACAATTTTGGAATAACCCGTTTCAATGAAGCGTTCTTTGAGCAAATCAATGGAGTCATTGAGCTCGAGTGCTTCGATTTCGTTTCGGGGTATCATGCAATCCCTAGCTTTCGTTTCTCGAAGGTCTAGGGCGTTTTGAAGAATTTGAATTTCGTGTTCCGTATCTTCATTGTCCTGCATGTTTTCGCTGGCTTCTCTCAAAAAGTGATCGAGGTCCACTGTACCGAATACCACTTCTTCATTTTCAGTTTCTGCCCTGAGGACATAGCGAATGAACAACATGGAAATGTTGGTGATGATCCAAGAAGGAAAGTACAAGATGTAAAAAAGGACCGCCAATGGGATCGCAAACACACTGAGCCAGCGGTTGGGGTTCAGCCGGAAGATGCTTTTGGGTAAGAACTCCGCTGTAAAAAGGATCACTACCGTGGTGATTAGGGTTTGCGAAAGAAGGGCAACATAAGGGAGGTGATATTCATCCCAATCGTTCACGTCAAACATCATGTTAGCCACAAGTTCTCCCGCTTTTATTCCATAAAATACAAGGGCGATGTTGTTCCCAATGAGCATCGCTCCAATGAATTTCTTTGGACGACGCATGAAGGAGGAAAGAATGCGTGCTGTGAAATTGCCCTGTTTGTTTTCAAGCTCAATAATGAGCTTATTGGCCGAAACAAAAGCGATCTCCATGCCGGAGAAGAATGCGGAAAAGGCGAGTGATATGAGTATCACCAACCAACTGTCATAGTCCATGTGGCGGATCGGGATGATTGAATACAAATGTAAGCCAAAAATCGCTCATACTTCAAGATCGATTCTTCTGGTCCTCAATTTGTCGTTCCATGCGTTTTCTGAAGTGGCGACGAAAAAAATAATAAACGATGGCTATTCCGGGCAACCATAAGTATTTACTACTTTCAAGTCCATCTCGCCAAATAAAATAGCCAGATAAAAGAACAGCAGCTACAGAGATTCCGAGCCACAATTTTTCTGAGGTGCGGTGGACTTTTAAGAGTTGTTCAGGGTTCATCTTGTTCTTCTTTTTTCGGTTGGTCGAGGAGAATATCTCCTGTGACTTCCCACAATCGATAGTAGGAAAACTTTGAATTGGTCGTCATCCCCTTGGAGAAAATACTTCCGTCTTCATTGGTGATTTCAACAAATTTGTTGGTGTAAACTTTGTCGCTATCCTGAAGCCAAATGAGCTCTTCGGTTTTTAAAATGGCTCCTTCTGTGTTTTGAAAAATAACATTTTCTTTGGCTTCGAGGATGCCGTCTTGGTCAAAAAAGGTCCCTCTTTCTGCGCTCAAAACTGCACTTACATTTTCCAAGCTGTCATACATCAACATTTCAAACCCGCCTTCGACTTCAACTCGTGCGCGTTCTCCTTCATATCGGTTCAGAACTTCGGCTTTGAGGGTATTGGTCAGTTGGGCGTTTTCGGTGTAATGAAAAGTACCCTTTTTAACGGTTTGAACGGGAAAATCGAGGTCGTCGGTCAAGGCCTTGATCTGATCAATGTCGTTCTCACATGAAAAAAGCATCCCAGTGATTAAAATCACCAAGATGCTTTTTAAGGTTTTATTTGCTCGAGCAGTTTTCAACTATCGGGCTCTAACGGTTGTCGTTTCCCCAGTGCAAGTAGTAAAGCTACTTCCCACAGCAATTCCATATTTGAAAAGGTCTTCCGTAGATGGGAATTGACCTGCATAGGTGCCTGCTTTCTTGCTTGCTCCTTCTGCTCCCGCGGCCTTAGCTCTGTTGTAGTAATCAACAGCCAACCAGTACATTGCACGCTCACCAATTCCGCCATCAGCGCATTGTGGAGCAGAAACAACAATAGCATCTCCAATGAGCATCAAGGCTTCACCATTGTTTTGCCCGCCTTGCTTCACTTTATTCGCATAAGAGCGCGCTTTTGATGCTTGCTTCAAGATGATGGCAATTTGACCTGCTCTCAGCATGTACTTATCGGCATCTGGACAATCGCCGCAAAGTTCAACGGCTTGCTCAACATATTTCAACGCTGTACTGTATTCACTTTTCTTCAAGTAGCCCATGCCTACTGCATAAGCAGATTCGTGGCTTGGGTTAGCGGTGTGTACAGATTCAGCCGTGTTCAAGTAAAAATCACTTTCAGTACATTCCTTGGCTTGCATCAATTTCAATGCTTTGATTTTAAGATCAAGGTCGTCTGGGTTGGCCATCACTTTCTTTTCGAAGGTAGGAACCATGCTTTCGCACTCAGCAATAACCACAAAGATTTCATCGATGTTGGCTTTCGCTTTCACATATCCTTCACGAACAGACTCTTTGGTTTCGTTGGCGATGTTGTAATCGGCAATTTCTTGAAGCTGAAGATATTCGGTGAGCATGCTAGCGCGGATGTCGTCTGCTGCTTCGCCTTCTGCGGCGTTCAATAATTTATAAGAAGTGAGGTAGTAACCTGAAATGGTGCTGGCTGCTGTTTCTACTCCGAGGCAGTCCATCGATTCTTTGAACATCACGTTCACTTCGGCAATGCTATCTGGGAAAAAACGGTATTTATCTCCTGCCTTGTAGCCCAAAATGGTGCATCGGTTGTTTGGTTTTTTCGAAGTAGCCCCGTAAAGCTCAATTCGCTTATCGTAAATCGCCATAAGGGAATCTGCCAATACTGCCTCGCGCTCTCCTTTGGCTTTTTTCAATTCGTTTTTGATGAAACGCGCTCCGTCAGAGTAAAGGCTTTCAGAGACTTTTGGCGGACAAACCTTACAGGCTTCTTGCCACGCTGGGTAAGCATCGTCATAGTTTTTCTGTTTTTTGAAGCTCTTGTAAACACTCAATGCTTCTTTACAGATCAATTGTTCCTCTTCTGTTGCACCGTATTTTTCATCTTGGGCAAAAGAACTGCTAGCGGTAATGAGGATAAGTAGAAGTACTGTTAGACGTTTCATTATGAATGGTTTTGTTTTAATCGTATTTTCTTTGTCTGAACCAGGCGTTCTTGAAGTAGGGCGAAAGCGAGACTCCAATTTGCAAATTCAGGTAGTTTTCTCTGAGGAGATTGTTCTCCGTTGTTCCTCTCGTTCCAAGTTCCATGCCGAAATTGAATCGAGAGATGCTTTTGGATGCCAACATGGGGATATTGATGGCAAAAGTGAAGGCTTCATCTTGCAATTGATAACTGTCCAATTGCAAATAAGTTTCTGCAGTGCGAACACCAAAGTAGTAGTGCGATCGCCCTAAAAAGTTCTTTGCGTCTTGAATGCTCTTAGGAACGAATTTGATGCCTATGGCGCTTTCTGTAAAATTAGCGAGTTGCGGATTGAAGAGGACTCCATCGATGTTGCGCTCCGATGTGCTCCATGCTTGATTTCGAATTTCAGCAGCAAGAGTTACTTCTCGCCCTTTTTTGCCTTGGTATCGAACGGAGAAGCCGGTGGTGAGTCGTTGAGGAATGCTTGTGCTCCCTGTTCCGTTAATAATGTACGTAGTGTCGATTGGAAAGGAGACGAGAGAGAACTCTTGGGTGGTTTCGCCCAATTCTTTCAATGAGGTGCTCCAATTCATTTCAGGAGTGTAACTAACACCGGCACTCAAACTCCATCGTTCCCTGAGCTTTTTGTCTTGATCGTATTTCTGCTTGAGGATGTAGGTGTACTGAAGACCGATGTCTGCTCCAAAGCCTTTCATTTTATTTCGTGAGGTAATTCGGGTATCCAGAAAATTGGGATCTTGAAAATCAATGTTCCGCTCTTCTTCAATTACACCAAAATAGTAGCTACCATTTACTCCCAAGGCAAGGGAGTGCTTGGAGTAGCGAAGGCTATCCACGATGTTATTAAACGGATCTCTAAAGAACACGTAATCCTGGCTTTCGAAACTCCGTCCAAAACCAATAAACCCTTGCGAAATCCCACCATTTCCGAGATAATTGTCGTTGATGTCTGCAGTGTTTCCTTCAATTTCTTGATTTCTCAAAATCGAGCTTTCATAACCGGTAGAGCTGTAAGGCGATATTCCCACAGTAAGTCCCCATTTACCTCCAGTAGGTTTAAAGGTCACGTAAGCATGATTGAGGTGAGATAGATTGAGTTCTTGCGTAGCACTGCCGTTGTCCAACTGCAAAAAGCTCACTCGTGTTCCTACTTGCAAGGTTGTTTGATTGAGATAGGCGTAAGAGGCTGGGTTGGCGGGGTTGACATTATATCCATCACTGAAAACAGAAGTTATTCCTCCAAATCCATACACGGAGGCATTCCCCATTCGATGAAGGTCTCCAATACCAAATTGCGAATAAGGGGAGATGCTGGTGGATTGACCTTGAGCCAACACAGCAAAAAGCACGAAAAGCGAAAGAAGGAAATGTCTAATGTCCATTAAATTGCAAAATTGAATGCAGTCCGCGCAGGGTTAAATTTGCGTCCGCAAAAATGAAGTTTTTTAAGCCCATATCAAAATACTTGCTGTCTCCTCCTGTGATGTACACTTGGAGGTGAGGGTAGCGCTCTCGATATTGATCAATCATGCCGTGAATTTCAGCATTCATGCCATTGAGAATGCCACTTTGCAAGCAGCTTTGGGTGTTCTTTCCCAGAAGTTCGGGTTGTTTTTCCAAGGGCACGAGAGGTAGCTTGCTGGTGTAATCGTTCATGGAACGGTTCCTCAATTGCAATCCTGGGGCTATTGCTCCTCCAATAAACTGCTTGTCAATAACAAGGTCGTAGGTAATGCAAGTGCCAATGTCGATGGCCATGGTGTCTTGCTCTGGTGCGACGTGCTGCAGTCCACATGCATTGGCTCTCCGGTCGGGTCCGAGGCTTTCCGGACTTTCATAATCAATGCCGATGGGCAAAGGGGTGTTGTGGTTCAGGATGATGCAGTTTTTCTTGGTCTTGAGTACTTGCTCGATTTCTTCTGGGATATGGGCTGTACTGGAGATGATGACCCCCGAGAAATCATCCAAGGGATACTGCTCGAGCATGCTCTTGAGGTCAAGGGCTGAAGGACGATGTTCGAAAACTCCATCATGCACGATAGCTGCTTTGCATCGCGTGTTTCCTTGGTCGAGCAGAAGGTGCTTTATTGTGGCCATTCAATGGTATTCATGAGCATTTCGATATCATTTTCGAAATAGGTTTTCACCGGCGCCAAACTGTCTTCGTTGGGCTTACTCATGAAGTACAGGCTCCCCCGAAGAAAATGGCGTGTACTATCTGTAACGTAGAACTGTATCGGAGATGCTACATTTCCTTCCAAATTATATACAAGTCCATACGCATTGTGCTCTTTGTTTTCAAAACTTTTCCGCTCAATGGCTTTGGCTTTTACTTCGTGTTTGAAGGCAAATTGATACGCGGTTTCTATGAGCAAGTCAAGATTATCGTCCACTTCAAAAAGGGTGCAATGAATGCGCGCTCGGTATCTCGGACTATATAAATTGAACCAGCAGGTGTCGCTCTGGTGTTCCTTAAAGTTTTCAATAAAGAGGTGCTTCGCCAAATCGAAATGCGGACCACAAGGCAGGGTGTCCGTTCGAAAGGACTTCTCGGGGAGGTCGATTTTGAAGTAGCCTCTCGGACGAGGAATTGGGGGTTCTTTGCAGGCCATGAACGCCAACAAGAAAAGGAAAGGGAGAACGTGCTTAATCTTCTTCAACGGCTTCAATGCTAACTTTTACTCTTTTCACTTTTCGTTTATCTGCAGCTTCCACAGTGAAGGTAAATTCTTCAAAATGAATCCGCTCCCCTTTCAACGGGATTTTTCCGGCTTGTTCGATGATAAATCCGGCTAGGGTGTCGCTTTCGCCTTTTTCTTGCTCGAAGTTTTCTCCGTCAATTTCCAAAATGCGGTAAATGTCAATCAAAGCGGTTTTCCCTTCGAAAATAAAATTACGATCATCGATACGAGAATATTGCAATTCATCGTCATCAAATTCGTCCGTAATGTCTCCAACAATTTCCTCAATCACATCTTCAAGTGTAATGAGTCCACTCGTCCCACCATATTCATCCACAACGATGGCCATGTGGTTTTTTCGCGATTGAAATTCGCGTAGGAGGTCGTCAATTTTTTTGTTTTCGGGAACGAAGAAGGGAGGGCGAATGAGTGTGGTCCAGTCGAAATCTTGAGTTTTGAGGTGAGGAAGGAGGTCTTTGATGTAAAGAATTCCAGCCACTTCATCAATGGTTCCGCGAAACACGGGAATGCGCGAAAAGCCGAGTTCCAATATTTTTTGGCGGAGTTCCGGGTAGGTGAGCTCAATGTCAAAACAAGCCACATCCATCCGAGAGGTCATGATTTGCTTCACATCTTTACTACCGAAGGCAACTATTCCTTCCAAAATTTTCTTTTCTTCCTCGCTTCGATCGTCGCTATCAGTGAGTTCAAGCGCGTGACTCAAGGTGTTGATGTCGATGGATGAACTTCCTCCTTTATTGAAGCGCTCGTCAATCACTCTCCCCATACTTACAAGTGGCTTCCAGAATACCCAGAAGATTTTCTGTGAAACTTGAATGGGGGCAGACATCACTTTGGCAAGCGATAATCCGTAGTTGGTGGCGTACACTTTGGGGATCACTTCACCAAAAAGAACAATCAAGAAGGTTACTGCAGCAATGTGGATCACCACTTCGAGGATGGGATTCAAACTGCCCTTGGGAAAAATGGTGGTTACCACCGAAGTGGACAGGAGGATGATGATGATGTTCACGAAATTATTGATCACCAAAATCGTGGCGAGGAGGTTGGAAGAACCCGTGCGACGATCGGGTATTTCCAACAACTGAATGATCCGTTCAGAACCTCGGTCTTGTGCCATTCTGATTTCTTCAAGTTCAGCGGGTTTCAAGGAGAAAAAAGCCACCTCCGAACCAGAAATGAGGGCAGAAACGATCAAGAGCAAAAGCATGCCCAAAGCCGAAAAGATAAAGGTGGGGTCGAGGTAAGGAGATTGAAGTAAAAGAAACGTGTCTGAGGGGTCCAAATCAAAGGTGTTTGTTCAACGCTTGTGCTTGTTTAGAAAGGAAGATCGTCTTTTTCCGATTCTTGCTGTTGCTTGGGGGCCGAAGCGCTTTGGTCTTGATTGCCTGCGTTTGATTCTGATGGTCTTCCGAGCAATTGCATGATGTCACCAACCACTTCTGTGGTATATTTTTTCTGGCCAGTTTGATCTTCCCAAGAGCGGGTTCTCAATTTCCCTTCAATATATACTTGTGATCCTTTTCGGAGGAATTTCTCGCCAATTTCAGCCAGTTTGCGCCAAAGCACTACGTTGTGCCATTCGGTTTGCGTGCGTTTTTCTCCGCTATTACGATCGGTGTAGGTTTCTGATGTCGCCAGCGAAAAAGAACAAACTGCTGCTCCGTTTTCGAGGTAGCGTGTTTCTGGGTCTTTCCCGAGATTCCCTACCAAAATTACTTTATTAATTCCTGCCATGTTCGTAAATGTAAGATGAATGCTTGAACTGTAAAAGAGCAAAGATCGAGAATTATCTCGTTTGCCAGTAGTTTTCAATGAGTTTAGGTAAGGGCTTTTTGTCAACATCCTCTAATTTCACCCATTGGGAATGCTGTGGCGTGCTTTTGGGCTTCCTTTTGAGTGTGATTTGGTAGAATTTTGCAAACATTTTTCGATGGGATAGGAGGTGTTTCATTTCTTCGGATACCGAAACCACTTGGTCAACAGCAACATTCAAAAGCTCCTCCAAGGCGGAGATGCTTCTTGGGGTGTCCCAGGCTTCTTCGCTCTCAATCAAAGGGAAGTCATAGAGTCCGGCCCAAATTCCTTTGTTGGGACGTTGCTTTAATAGCACTTTTCCTTCCGTTTCAATCACATAATAATGCAAGTAAACCGTCTGAACTTTTGTTTTCTTGGCTTTGATGGGAAGGGTTTGAACGAGGTCTTGAGCAAATGCCGCGCAGTGTTCTTTGAACGGACAGTTTTCACATTGGGTGTTTTTCGGACTGCAGATTTGGGATCCAAAGTCCATCATGGCTTGGTTGAAATCGGCTGCTCTTCCTTTCGGTAAAAGGAGGTTGACGATTTCTTGCACTGCTTGCTGGCCTTCTTTTTGGTCAATGGGAGCATCGATTCCAAAGAGGCGGGTGATCCAGCGGTAAACGTTGCCGTCGATAACGGGCACATCTTCATCAAAAGCGATGGAAGCGATGGCAGCAGCGGTGTACGGACCAATTCCTTTTAAGGTGAGCAATTCTTTGGCGGTGTTGGGGAAACGACCGTCGCGATTCTCCCAGACCTCCTTTGCAGTGGCGTGAAGGTTTCGAGCACGAGAGTAGTATCCCAAGCCTTGCCATGTTTTTAAAACTTCTTCCTTAGGTGCTTCTGCTAGGGCTTGTACGTCCTTGTAGTTCTCTGTAAAAGCGTGATAGTAAGCCCTACCTTGCTCTACTCGGGTTTGTTGAAGGATGATTTCACTGAGCCAAATTTTATACGGATCGCGGGTTGAACGCCACGGGAGTTCACGTCCGTTTTCGGCATACCAGGAGAGCAATATTTTAGAATATTTATGAGAATTCGCTGTCATTATGTGAGTTGGCAAGAGAAAAATGGAACGGCATTGTTCCTTATTTGTCTAATTAGCTGTATCTTTGCGCACTCAAATTTCAAAAAATCTAAGCACTTTAAAACAATAAGGCATGACAAAAGCGGATCTGGTTAACGATATTGCAGAGCAGACAGGAATCGAAAAGACGGATGTTCAAACCACGATCGAAGCATTCATGAAGTCGGTGAAAGATTCACTCGAGTCAGGAAAGAATGTTTACTTGAGAGGATTTGGTAGCTTCGTGATCAAAGAGCGGGCAAAGAAAACAGGAAGAAATATCTTGAAGAACACAACGATTGAGATTCCTGCGCACAACATTCCTTCATTCAAACCTGCGAAGACATTCGTAGAAGGGGTGAAGACGAAAGTGAAGGTGAAGTAGTCGATGAAACGCAGCACCAAACAAATCATTTTAATAGCACTATCCTTGGTGGTAGTGCTTATTTTTCTATTCCTTCCAAAGCAGCCCAAGAGTGTTCAAGAGGCTGTTGAGGAGATTGGGACCGACGACATTGAACTAGAACAAGCTGTTCAGATGGTTCAAATGGGCCAAAACCCAATGGAAGGGATTTTGAAAATCAGATCGATTGTTGAAAAAGACAGCACCAATGTGGAAGCGCACTTGTGGCTTGGTATTTTTTCGTTGCAATCAGGTCAGAATGACAAAGCAAAAGACCGATTTGAAACGGTGCTTCGTTTAGAACCACAACAACCAGAAGCACACTGGCAGTTGGGTCAGATGAGCATGCAGGACAGCCTCTATGCTCAAGCAATAAGCCATTTTGAGACGGCTTTTGCAAGTGATACGAATTATGTAAACGCACTGTTCTTCATTGGGAAAAGCCACGAAGAATTGGGCAATGCAAATAAGGCAATTGAATATTACGATCGATATTTGCCGTTCGCTCCAGACACAGTGGTGTCCAACCGAGTGAAATATTTCATCGATCAATTAATGAACTAAAAATCAATCCTATGCCAAGCGGAAAAAAACGCAAACGCCATAAGATGGCTACGCACAAGCGTAAAAAGAGACTTCGTAAAAACAGACACAAGAAGAAGAAATAAGATCTTCTTTTGTTTTCTAGCAACTGCCCCTGTGTTTCGAAATGTTAAGCGAACATGGCAGGCGTTGCTTTAATGCGAAAAGTGTGAATAGCGAGCTCGTAATAAATACGACCAAAAATGGTGTGGAGATCGCACTATTGCATGATAAATTACTCGTTGAACTTCACCAAGAACAGGCCAATCATCAATACGCAGTAGGCGATGTGTATCTAGGAAAAGTACGTAAAGTTATTCCTAGTTTGAACGCCGCCTTCGTTGATGTTGGCTATGAACGTGATGCATTTTTGCATTACCTCGACCTCGGAGCCCAATTCTCCTCTCAGCGTTTGTATGCAAAACGGGTGATGGCCGGACAACAAGCTAGTCCGGAACTCACCAACTTCAAAATGCAAGCAGACATTGATAAGGGAGGTAAAATCAAAGATCAGCTCTCAAGCAGCCAGCAAATTCTTGTTCAGGTTGCCAAAGAACCGATTTCTGCGAAGGGTCCAAGGTTAACAGCGGAACTGACCATCCCCGGCAGGTACGTTGTTTTGGTGCCATTTTCAAATAAAATTTCGCTCTCGCAGCGAATTAAGAGTGATGAAGAACGCGACCGACTCAAGCGACTGATGAAAAGTATTCGTCCGCCCGGGTTCGGTATCATTGTTCGAACAGTTGCCGAAAATAAAGGGGCAGCTGATCTTCATGCAGATCTTCAAGACCTGGTTGATCGTTGGGGAATCTTGTATAAGAACCTCAAAACAGCCAAACCTACGCAACGAGTCCTTGGTGAATTGAATAAAACCAATACGATTCTGCGCGACCTACTCACGCCAGATTTTTCAGCCATTCATGTCAATGATGAAACCCTTGCGGGCGAAGTTCGCTCGTATTTGAAGACCATCGCACCAGACAAGGAAGGAATTACCCGTTATGTGAAGTCCAAGGATCTTTTTGATACCATGGGCTTGCACCGCCAGATTAAAGCAATCTTCGGCAAACAGGTGAACCTCAAAAGCGGTGCTTATTTGATCATTGAACACACCGAAGCAATGCACGTCATTGACGTGAATTCCGGTGGGCGAAAAGGAGGAGTGAAGAACCAGGAAGAAAATGCTTTGCAAACCAACCTCGAGTGTGCCGAAGAAATCGCAAGAATTTTGCGACTTCGAGATATGGGAGGGATCATTTGCATCGACTTTATCGACATGCACGACAGGGCGAATCAACGCAAACTGTTCGATGCCTTGAAAGAGGCCATGAAGAACGATAAAGCAAAGCACAACATTCTACCCCCAAGTAAATTTGGAGTGGTGGAAATTACTCGCCAACGTGTGCGCGAAGTAACCAACATTAAAACACAGGAAAAATGCCCGTCTTGCGACGGAAAAGGAGTAGTAGAAGCTCCACTGTTGTTTACCGATAATCTAGAGAGTGCCATCCGCTTCGTGGCAGAAGAAGGAAAGCACAAAAAAGTTTCTATGATCGTTCATC
Source organism: uncultured Comamonadaceae bacterium (assembly GCA_964649515.1). Classification (GTDB taxonomy): domain Bacteria; phylum Bacteroidota; class Bacteroidia; order Flavobacteriales_D; family Sanyastnellaceae; genus CALKGK01. The sequence goes on from CAZYPV010000028.1 coordinate 11,922, forward strand.
CTATGGTTGAAGCCTATCTAACAAAAGGTTTGTTCAACTCGATCATCAAAAAGTGGAGAAAGAAATACAAACTTTCGATCACACTCAAGGGAGACAGTTCTCTTGAGTTCCTAGAGCACCACCTCTCCAACGAGGCGGGTGAAGAAATTGCCCTCTAAAGCTTAATGTCTAGGTCCTTGGGGAAGCACATAAAGTGCTTCTCCACGACCTCAGACAGGGATTGTAAATTCAAATGGTCTGAGGCCAAAGCCACGTCTTTTAAGCTCCCATCTTTGTAATGGATCTTGATGTTTTGGGCAGCAGTGCTGTATGCTTTGTTGTCTATGCGTTCCTGAATCACAAAATACTCAGCTTCTTCTTTGCTGAATTGGTAAGTCTGCATAATGGACTCTACAACAGCGCTTCGGTCTTCAGAAGTAAAGGCTTCCGACCTTAATTTAATGCGGAAAAGCTTTCGATTCATCAAACTTGAGCTTAGCATGCGCAATACCCGGTCTTCATGACCTGCCCAGACTTTTATGGCACCCATGATATCAAAATCATCCAAAGCACAGAAGCGCTCCAATACGGTTTGACCGGAAAGAAATTCTTCTTTACTAATGTCTTCCCGAAGGAAAAAAGAGAGCCCTGGGGAGGCGAACAATTCGACCCCTTTGGAACTCAATTCTTTGGCGCGTTTCAGGATCTTCACCAACATGAATTCCGCACTTAACACGGTTTTGTGGAGGTACACCTGCCAGTACATTAACCTGCGGGCAACGATGAATTTCTCAATGGAATAAATCCCCTTTTCTTCCACAACGAGCTGGTCGTCTTTCACATTCAACATCTTAATGATGCGCTCGCTGCTGACTTGCCCTTCCGTAACTCCTGAATAAAAACTGTCGCGCCGCAAATAGTCCAAACGGTCCATGTCTAGCTGACTCGATACCATCTGATGGAGAAATTTTTTGGGATAGTGATCGTTGAAAATCTCAATGGCCATATCGAGCTCACCGTTGAATTCCTCGTTCAAGCGATTCATGATGAAAACGCTGATGTCTTCATGGCTCACACCATTCACAATGCTGTGCTCAAGGGCATGAGAGAAAGGACCGTGGCCAATATCGTGAAGCAAGATGGCCAAACTCACCGCTCTTGACTCTTCATGGGTGATTTCATGCCCTTTTTGGCGAATCTCATCAATGGCGTGTTGCATCAAATACAGCGCACCGATAGCGTGATGAAAACGATTGTGAAGCGCACCAGGGTACACCAGATGTGATAAGCCCAATTGACTAATTCTTCGGAGACGTTGAAAATAAGGGTGATCGATCACATCCAGAAGGATGGAATGGCGCAAAGTGATGAACCCATATACGGGATCATTGAGAATCTTGTACTTGTTTTGGGTATTTACCGTCAAATCATTCAAGGTTTAATCGATGCACTTTACACGAAATCAGCATTCTTTGCGTTTCTTTGTGCAGGGCGCTCAAAGATACATATTGAGGGTGAAGGGCGCCCAATCACCCGTGAAAAATAGCGATACAATGACAAATAAGGTAAGGATTCTTTGGGCCGATGATGAAATCGATTTACTCAAACCACACGTGCTCTTTTTAGAGTCCAAAGGCTACGTTGTAAGTACGGTTTGCAGCGGAAACGAAGCCATTGATGAGGTGGAGAGTAATTATTTTGACATCGTGTTCTTGGATGAAAACATGCCCGGTTTGTCTGGTCTAGAAACCCTTCAGAAGATCAAAGAATTGGACGGTACGCTCCCTGTGATCATGATTACGAAAAGCGAGGAGGAATCCATCATGGAGGAGGCCATTGGTTCGAAAATTTCAGATTACCTCATCAAACCCGTCAACCCCAATCAAATCTTGTTGTCCGTAAAGAAAAACTTGGATGAAAAGCGTTTGGTAAGTGAAAAAACCAATTCAGGGTACCAAAGGGAATTTCAGCAAATTGGCATGCGCTTGATGGATCGTTTGGATGATGAAGAGTGGTGCGATTTGTATCGGAAATTGGTGTATTGGGATTTGGAGATGGATCGATCAGAAGACAAGGGAATGGAAGAGATCTTAGCCATGCAAAAATCAGAGGCCAATCGTCAGTTTTCCAAAACCATCAAGCAAAAATACCTGGCTTGGATCAATGGAACGGAAGATGGCCCGGTAATGTCTCACACGCTGCTCAAGTCTTGGTTGGCGCCAATGATGATTGAGAACAAAGATGAAAAAGTGTACCTCATTGTGATTGATAACTTGAGGTATGACCAATGGAAAACCATTCAGCCAAAAGTCGCAGATCTTTTTCGGGTTGAAGAGGAAAAAATGTACTACAGCATTCTCCCCACGGCCACCCATTATGCCCGAAATGCCCTGTTTTCGGGGTTGATGCCAAGTGAAATGGAAAAGCTCTTTCCAAAACACTGGAAAAATGAAGAAGATGAGGGAGGAAAGAATTTAGCAGAAGATCATTTCTTGGAGGCCAACCTCAAAAGAATGGGCTTGGATGTTTCATGGAGCTATCATAAAATCACCAACCTCAATGCAGGAAAGCGCCTTCTGGATAATTTCCACCAACTTCAGAACAACGATTTGAATGTGATTGTGTACAACTTCGTAGATATGCTTTCCCATGCTCGAACCGAAATGGAGGTCATCAAGGAGTTGGCAGACGATGAAAGCGCTTACCGCTCCATTACATCGAGTTGGTTTGATCACAGTCCTTTGCTCGAAATGCTGCGTGTTATGGCCAATCAAGGAGCGAAGGTGGTGATTACCACCGATCACGGAACAGTAAAGGTAGATCAGGCAGTGAAAGTGGTGGGAGATCGAAATACCAACACCAATCTGCGTTACAAAACGGGCCGAAATCTGGATTATAATCCGAAAGAAGTCTTTGAGATTCGCGACCCGAGAGATGCCTTTCTTCCAAAGCAAAATGTGAGCAGCAGTTTTATTTTCGCTACGGATACCGATTTTTTCGTGTACCCCAACAACTACAATCATTTTGTAAATTACTACAAGAACACCTTCCAGCACGGAGGCGTATCGATGGAGGAGGTGTTGATTCCATTCATCGTTCTTAAATCGAAATAGCTTTTCATGGAATTGGTCTATTTATCGAAAAAACCGGAAGATCTTCAGCCCTTGGTGGAAGCGGTATTGATACTTTTACCGGAAGATGGAACATTATTGCTCGATGCGCCCATGGGGGCAGGAAAAACAAGCTTTGTGCGACAGTTGTGCGCCACGTTGGGTATTCATGATGTGAGCAGCCCAACGTATTCCATCGTGAATGAATACGAGGCCAAGCGATTGGTTTATCATTTTGATTGCTACCGAATTGAAGAAGAGGAAGAGGCGCTCGATTTTGGCCTTGAGGAGTATTTACAAGGTCCAGGCTTTTGTTTGATCGAATGGCCAGAACGTATCTCGTCTCTCTTGAGCGATGAATTTGCGCGATTGCAAATTGAGGTGCTTCCCAATGAAGATCGAAAATATATATTGACCTTTTGATGGTGGAATTCGTATCTTCGGTGTGCAAGGAAAAGCCGTAGTCGATGGATAACAAGAAAGAAGCCATTCGGGCATTAGCGCAAGAAGCCGCTTTGCTGCCCAAGGAAGAATTATTCGCTGTCAGAAAGAGCGAAGAACGTTTGATTATTGGCATTCCCAAAGAAACGTCTTATCAAGAAAAACGTGTGGCTTTAACTCCCGAAGCAGTGGGCTTGTTGGTGAGCCGCGGTCACGAAGTAATTGTAGAAAATGAAGCTGGAAAAGAAGCGAGCTTCGATAATCGAGATTACAGTGAATCGGGTGCCCAAATCGTTTATCGAACCGAAGACGTCTTCAAAGCCAACCTGATTTTAAAGGTGTCTCCACCATCATATGAAGAGGTGAAAATGATGCCCGGAAATCAGACCTTGCTCTCTGCTCTTCAGTTGACCGCTCAGCCAGTAGATTCATTAAAAATGATGATGGCCAAGAAGATTTCAGCGGTTGCATGGGATTATTTTAAGGATGAAACGGGCATTTTTCCAGTAGTTCGTGCGATGGGAGAAATTGCCGGAAATACTTCAGTACTGATCGCTGCTGAGTACCTCTCTAATGCGAATGCTGGCCAAGGGCTGATGTTTGGAGGGATTTCTGGCGTAAAGCCAACGGAAGTGGTCATTCTAGGAGCAGGCACGGTAGGAGAATTCGCAACACGCGCCGCCTTAGGTTTAGGGGCTAATGTGAAATTATTCGATAGCAATATCTATAAGCTTCGACGAATGCAGAACGACTTGGGGATGCGTTTGTGGACTTCCACCATTCAACCTTCAGAACTCGAAATGGCGGTGAAAGGAGCCGATGTGGTGATTGGTGCTTTGCGTGCGCCTTTCGGACGAACTCCTTGTGTGCTAACCGAAGAGATGGTGAGTAAAATGAAGTACGGTTCTGTGATTGTAGATATCAGTATCGACCAAGGTGGCTGCTGCGAAACCTCGCGCATCACTTCTCACGATAATCCTACCTACAAAGAGTACGGGGTAATTCATTATTGTGTTCCCAATGTGGCGTCTCGCGTAAGTAGGACGGCAAGCAGAGCACTCAGCAATATTTTTGCGCCCATCTTGATTTCCATGGGAGAAGATGGTGGTTTTGCTGGCATGATCAAAAAGAATAAGGGCTTGCGAGATGGAGTTTATCTGTACAGAGGAACCCTCACCAATGAGATCATCGGTGAGGCTTTTGATCTTCCTTACAAACCGATTGATTTGTTGTTTCCGGCTTTCTAGTTTCGACTACGCTCAACTACCGGTTTCGACTACGCTCAACTACCGGTTTCGACTACGCTCAACTACCGGTTTCGGCTCCGCTCAACTAACGGTTTCGGCTCCGCTCAACTACCTGGCTTTGCTCGTTTACTTTGGCATTTAGCCGCCCACCATTTTCTTGATTTCATTCAGCTTCATCAAGGCTTCTACCGGAGTTAGTGTGTTGATGTCGGTTCGAATCAACTCTTCTTTGATTCCTATCAATACGGGATCATCCAACTGAAAAAAGCTCAATTGCAGATCGTCGTTCTGAGGCATGGACTTCATTTCGTGTGCAAGCTCTCCTCCATGTGTTTTTTCCAACTGCTTCAAAACACTTTCGGCTCTGCTCAGCACTTGTTTGGGCATGCCAGCGAGTTTGGCCACGTGTATTCCAAAACTGTGATTGCTCCCTCCAGCAACAAGTTTGCGCAAGAAGATGATTTTTCCTTTCACCTCACGAACAGAAACATTGAAGTTCTTGATTCGTGGAAATTGAGCACTCATTTCATTCAATTCGTGGTAATGGGTAGCGAAGAGTGTTTTTGCTTTGGCTTTAGGGTGTTCATGCAAAAATTCTGCAATGGCCCAAGCGATGGAGATGCCGTCATAGGTGCTCGTACCTCTTCCAATTTCATCCAAAATAACCAAGCTACGATCTGAGAGGTTGTTGAGAATGGAGGCGGTTTCGTTCATTTCTACCATGAAAGTCGATTCCCCACTGGAGATGTTGTCCGAGGCCCCAACACGTGTAAATACTTTATCAATCAAGCCCAATTTGGCTTCATCTGCCGGCACAAAACTTCCCATTTGAGCGAGAAGAGAGATCAAGGCGGTTTGGCGAAGAAGTGCAGATTTACCACTCATGTTCGGACCCGTAATCATGATGATTTGTTGCTGATCTTGGTCCAAATAAACATCATTGGAAACATAACTCTCGCCCAAAGGAAGGTGTTGCTCAATGACGGGGTGTCGGCCCCCCTTAATTTCTAGTTCATATCCCAAATGGAGCTCGGGTTGCACGTAATTGTTTTCTTCCGCCACAACGGCAAGAGAAATGAAACAATCGAGTTGAGCTAGGATTTGGGCATTTTTTTGAACGGGCGAAACACTTTGCGCCAACTCTTCTACCAAGGCCTGATACAGCCGTGCTTCAATGCCTGCAATTTTTTCTTCGGCACCGAGAATTTTGGATTCGAGAATCTTGAGTTCTTCGGTAATGTATCTTTCTGCTTGAGTGAGGGTTTGCTTGCGGATCCAGCTTTCCGGAACTTTGTCTTTGTGAGCATTCCGAACTTCTAAATAATAGCCGAAAACATTGTTGTAGGCTATTTTTAGTGAAGGGATTCCTGTTAGCTCCTGTTCGCGAAGTTGAATTTGAACCAAAATGTCTTTGGACTGATAAGCCAATTGGCGCAATTCATCCAGTTCAGCATCTACTCCTTTTGCAATCACCCCGCCTTTGTGAAGCAGGTGCGGAGCATCTTCTTTCAGTTGGGTTTCAATGGTCGTTCGAAGTTCGGTGCAGGGGTCCAAGGCTTTCGCTAAGATGCCAAGTTCTTTCGATGCTGATGCTTTGCACGCTTCTTTGATTGGCCCAATGCTCTTTAATGCTCGTCCAAGTTGTACTACTTCTCTCGGACTAATTCGTCGGGCAGCCGCTTTGGAAATGAGTCGTTCCAAATCTCCAATGCTTTTCAATTCTTGAGCAATTGAAGATCCGAGTGCAGGTTTGCTTTTTATCTGACTCACAGCATTGAGTCGAAACTGGATGGCGTCGAGCTCTTTTAACGGAAGTACAAGCCATCGTCGGAGCATGCGCGCGCCCATGGGGGAGACGGTGCGGTCGATCACGTCCAATAAAGTACTGGCGTCTTGGTGCGGACTATGCACCAACTCCAGGTTACGGATGGTGAAACGGTCGAGCCACACATATTTGTCTTCCTCAATACGAGAGATGGACTGGATGTGCTCGGTTTGAAGGTGTTTTGTTTCCTCCAAGTAATGCAACGCAGCCCCAGCTGCAATGATGCCCAATGTTAACTCGGATACCCCAAAGCCTTTGAGGGAATTGGTTCCGAATTGCTTTTGTAGCTTCTCTTCCGCAAAATCTTCTTGAAAGGCCCAATCTTCGAGTCGGAAAGTGTGAAATTTATTTCCAAAAGCGAGTTCAAAATCCTGCGTTTTTTGTTTTTGGAAGAGGACTTCGCTAGGCTGAAAACCTTGGAGCAATTTGTCCACCGTTTCCAGATTTCCCTCTGAGATGATGAACTCTCCTGTACTGATGTCTAGAAAGGCCACTCCAGCTCTCCCAGCATTCATGCTCACAGCTGCGAGGAAATTATTGGCTTTGGTGTTCAGTACTTGGTCGTGATAACTCACCCCCGGAGTAACAAGTTCGGTTACTCCTCTTTTAACGATGGTTTTGGTTTGCTTAGGGTCTTCCAGTTGGTCGCAAATGGCAACACGGTTTCCGGCGCGCACGAGTTTGGGGAGGTAGGTGTCCAAGCTGTGATGGGGAAATCCTGCAAGTTCAACGTAAGCGGCCGCTCCATTTTTCCTTTTGGTGAGAACGATGTCCAAGATTTTCGATGCGCGCACGGCGTCTTCTCCAAAGGTTTCGTAAAAGTCGCCCACACGGAAGAGCAAAAGTGCATCGGGGTATTTCGCCTTGATGCCATTGTATTGCTTCATCAAAGGGGTTTCTTTTCCTTTTTTTTGCTCAGAAGTGGTTTTTTTTGACGTCGCCATATGCATAGATAGCAAACTGCCGACAAGGAGTCCCAGGTCGGCAGTTGTGCAAAGAAATCATGTATAATCTTTATTCGCAGTTGAAAGTTACTACTCCACTTTCAGGATTCCATATTTGAAAGCTTGGCTTTATGAACACTTTGTTAACAAGGTGTGTTTAGGCCACTTTGAGCTTGGAGATCTTCGATTTCCCGAATTTCTTCTGGGCATAATCCAGGGTGATTTTCAGTTCTCCTTTGTGATCTTCACTTGGAGCGTCAAACATGGCATCGGTAAGGATGGCTTCACAAATGGAGCGCAATCCACGGGCTCCAAGTTTGTATTCCAGTGCTTTTTCAACGATGAAGTCGAGCACTTTTTTATCAAAGCTGAGTTTCACTTTGTCCATTTCGAACAGGCGCACATATTGTTTGATCAGTGCATTTTTGGGCTCTGTGAGGATTCTCAACAGGGTTTCGCCATTGAGTGGGTTGAGGTGTGTGAGCACGGGGAATCGCCCAATAAGTTCAGGGATGAGTCCGAAGCCCTTGAGGTCGGTGGGTGCCACGTATGACAAGATGTTCTCTTCGTCAATGATGTTTTGTCCGCCCGATGAATAACCAATGCTGGTTGATTTCACTCGGCGCTCAATGATTTTTTCAATTCCACTGAAAGCTCCTCCACAAACGAAAAGCACGTTCTTGGTGTTCACTTGAATGAGTTTCTGCTCTGGGTGCTTTCGTCCACCTTGTGGGGGTACGTTAACGATGGATCCTTCAAGCAATTTCAAAAGGGCCTGTTGCACTCCTTCACCGCTTACATCTCGGGTAATGGAAGGGTTGTCGCTTTTACGCGCAATTTTATCGATTTCGTCAATGAAAACAATTCCACGTTCTGCGGCGGCAACATCGTAATCAGCAGCTTGCAACAAGCGTGAAAGGACGCTCTCTACATCTTCTCCCACGTAACCCGCCTCGGTGAGGATGGTGGCATCGGCAATGCAAAAAGGCACATTCAGCATTTTTGCGATGGTTTTGGCAAGCAGGGTTTTACCTGTTCCTGTTTCACCCACCAAAACAATGTTGGATTTTTCAATTTCCACCTCATCATCTTGAGATTGAGGTTGAAGCAGTCGTTTGTAATGGTTGTAAACAGCAACGCTGAGAACTTTCTTGGATTCGTCCTGGCCAATAACATATTCGTCCAAATAGAGCTTAATGTCTTTTGGCTTTTGAAGTGTCAAAGATGCTTCAACCTGAGAGTTGGATTTTTGGGCCAATTCTTCCTTCACAATGCTGTTCGCTTGATCGATGCAATGGTTGCAAATGTGCCCCGTGATGCCTGCGATCAAAATATCTACGTCGCTCTTTTTTCTTCCACAAAAAGAACAGCTTACGCCTTTTTCACTCATAATTCTAATTCAGTAATTCTTAAACTAAAGAAAGCCGCTTTCGGCGGCTTTCAAAGATACGATATTCTTGGGGATGACTAGATTAGCTGCTCGGGCTTATTTTTTCTCAAGCACTTCATCAATCATTCCATATTCTTTTGCTTCTTGGGCAATCATCCAGTAATCGCGGTCAGAATCTTCCCAGATTTTCTCGAAGGGTTGCTTGCTATGCTCTGCGATGATGTGGTAGAGTTCATTCTTCAACTTTTGAATCTCACGAGCGGTAATTTCAATGTCTGAGGCTTGTCCACGAGCACCACCCAAAGGTTGGTGAATCATCACACGGCTGTGCTTCAAACCGGTTCTTTTCCCTTCAGCACCTGCGCAAAGCAAAACAGCACCCATAGAAGCGGCCATTCCTGTGCAAATGGTAGCAACATCTGGTTTGATGTATTGCATGGTGTCATAAATTCCCAAACCGGCATAAACACTTCCTCCCGGAGAGTTCAAGTAAATTTGAATGTCCTTGTTGGGGTCCACAGACTCCAAGAAGAGAAGTTGAGCTTGAATAATGTTAGCGATGTAATCATCGATTCCCGTTCCAAGAAAAATGATGCGATCGGCCATCAAGCGAGAGAAAACATCTACCTCACGGAAGGGCATGTTTCTTTCTTCGATGACTGTTCGAGTCATGTTTTCGGGTCCGTAAGTGCTTTCAATGTAGTGATCAAAGGCACCGCTATTGATTCCGTGGTGGTTAACCGCGTAATTTCTGAATTCTTTTCTGTTATTGTACATAGTGTCGTTCTCCTTTTTCGGGTAAGCAAAGTACTAACAAAACAACAGCATCAAAAGTTAATTTGTTAGAAGATAAAAGTTGATAAACCCGAAATTCGGCTGCTTATCAGTTGGATGCAGACTGCACTAGCTTAAGGAAATCGTCATAGCTTAAGGCTTTTTCCTTAATTTTTGTCTTTTCTTTCAGCGTGTCAACTACTTTGTTCTCGTAGATCATTTCTGCTACTCGTTGACTTTCTTCACGGTTGGTCATAGCGTTAGCAGCCATGGTATTCAACTGTTCGTCGTCAAGAGGCATTCCATATTGAGCATATTGCTGAGAGATCATGTCCTTCACATGCTTCACCACTTCTTCAGGCTTAACGTCAAGTTCGTGTTCTTCAATTACACGGTTTTGGATGAGCTGCCATTTCAAGCTTTCTGCATAAGAGGGGTATTCCGCCTCGATTTGCTCTGGGGTCAATGGTTTTTCATTGGCTGCCGCAATCCATCGTTTCAAGAAGTCATCGGGAAGTGGTGGGTTGAGATCAGCAATCAATTTGTCTGCCAATTGTTTCTTGAAGAATCGCTCAGCATCGTTGCGGAACATTTTGTCCAAATCATTTTTGATGCGCTCACGAAATTCAGCTTCGGTAGTCACATTGCCTTCACCAAATACTTTCTCGAAGAGTTCTTCATTGATTTCAGCGGGTGTCATGCGCTTCACGTCATTCACCGTCAACTTAAAGTTGCCTTTCAAATCATGCACTTCGTCATGATCGATGTCCAACATTCGGCCAAGATCGTCATGTCCACGTGAAATGTGATGAGGATCAACCACTCGGCTCATGCCTGATTTCAAGCCAGTCAGGGCTTTGATGGTGTCTTTGTCTTCCAAGAACTCAAGGCTGATGGTCACATCTTTCATGATTCCGCCTTCCAAGATTTCATCTTTTTCGTCCAATTGAACGAGGGTGGCCATGATCATGTCTTTATCGGCAGAGCTTTCCGGGGTGCTCATTTTACCGAAACGACGCGCCATGTCTTCAACTTGCTGATCGATCAGTTTGTCATCCACATCCACAACGGCCATTTCCATTGCTTTTTTCGGAAGCTTGATTTCTACCTCTGGAGATAGCCCAATTTCGTATTCAAAGGTGAAGCTGTCCGGATTGTCCCAATCGCCCTCCACGGTTTCTGTCTCTTTGGGTAGTGGGTTCCCAAGAACTTTCAATTTGTTGTCAACGATGTGGCTGTTCAACGAGTTGTTGATCACTTTGTTGATTTCATCAGCCAAGATGGACTTCCCGTATTGTTTCTTTACCAATCCAAGAGGCACATGACCGGCTCTAAACCCGGGCATATTCACTTGCTTACGGTATTTTTTGAGCGCTGATTCATACTGTTCGAAGTAGTCTTCTTTAGACAACTTGAGTGTGAGCACTGCGTTGAGTTCGTCAATGTTCTGCTGAGAAATTTCCATAAGTCTTAACTTAGAATAGGTCGGCGAGTGCCGTTTGAATCTTGAAAAAAAGTGCGGATGGAGGGACTCGAACCCACACGCCGTGAAGCACTAGATCCTAAGTCTAGCGTGTCTACCAATTTCACCACATCCGCAGTTCACCTGCATAAAAGGAGTGCAAAGTTATATCTTTTTTTCAAGTCTCAAATAGCTCAGCAAATTTTTATTTCGAGCTGATCTTTATTTTAGAACAAGAGTGATAAACATCCTCAATTTCCTTCCATGTTCCGTCGTTGATGCTGAATGCCGCCTCGCTCACTCCCAAGGCCGAATTGTACTTCCAAGTGACGGCCAATGACTGGAATGAATTGCATTCTACGCTAACAAAAGATTTGTAGTAATTCTTGCCTTCTGGGGATTTTGCTTTGAGGTAAAACTCAATTTTTTTGACGGTTCCATCTTTGTGCCTTTTGATTTTATGAACTTGAACGAACATGCCGTTTTCTTTCGCTTGGGTCACTTTTGGGTTCCAGCTTGAGGTGGGTTCATCTCCAAAAAGCTTCAATTCAAAATCTTGAAAGTCAAGTGGGTTTACGACACGGTCAGTGGAATCTTTGCTGCTTTCGGGTAGATCAGACAAACTCGATAAACCTCCTTCTGCTAGACTTGTAATTCCTTGCTCTTTGCTTTTGGGCGCCGTGTTGACGATGTTCCTTGTTGCTGGAATTTCCCTCACTTCCCACATTTTTGATGTGCTGTTTTCAGTCGGTAATTCTGAAATAGGGATGTTGATTTCCTCCCGTGTGCTCATGGCATTGGAGTGCTTGGTGATGATATGAACGACGTCGAGGTTTTTTTCTGCTTGATGAATGGGCTTTGCGCTGTGTTGCGGTGAAGCGTCTTGAACAAAAAGATATAAACCGATGCTAAATATGGCGGTGATACTCATGATAATGCTGTTTAAATGATTAAAAAAATGACTTTTCCAAAACGATGGCGCTTGAGGTCCTTGCAGAACAAATTGCTCTACGTCGTGCAAACTCACTTCTGGAGCGAGTTTTTTGGCTTGGTCGAAATAGTGTTTTTCCGTTTCCATGGCGCTAGTGTTTTGTGAAATAGATCAAGTGTAAACTCAAAAGCACTTGTTGAAGGTCTGCAGCTCCCTCAAGTTCTTTTCGCAGTTGCTTTCTCGACCGATGCAAATTCACCTTCACGGCAGATACACTCTTGTTTTGAATTTGAGCGATCTCATCAACCTTAAATCCGGAAATTTCAAATAACAAGATGGCTTCTTGGCTTTTGGACGGGAGTCGGGATATCGCCCGGTACAGGTGGTCGATGTCTGCCGCCATTTCTGGAGAGGGACACTGACTCTGTAATCGTTCAAAAGCCTGTTCATCGTATTGCCCTTTGAATTTCTTTTTTCGAAGTTGATTGATGAATAGGTTGTTGGCCGTGCGCATCAAGTAAGCGAGAAAGGCCTTCTTATCTCGCAATTTATCGAAGCGCTCGTAAGCAAAAGCGATGCTGTCTTGAACCAAATCTTCCGTTTCCATGATGCCGTACGTTCTGGCACTGCAGTACCTCACGAAGCCCTCGTGAATGGGCTTGTACAACATCATGAATTCGTTTTGTTTGGTGCTCGACATAAAATGTGCTTTGATAGGAAGGTCGTACAGCTATCCAATTGGTTACATCATTCGTGAATTTTCCCCGTTTTTATCAGCATGGGTGAGGCAATTTTCCTAATTTCATCACCTCAAAATGCCTTGCCAGAATGCGCTTTATTCCTTTGATCCTTGCCTTTTTCCTTGCCCAGTCCATGGTTGCTCAAGATGCATTTCCATCCAGTGGAGGTCGGTTCGAAGGCGTTAATGGTGCGGGCATAGCCCTGCAAGATACGTGGTCCATCATGCAGAACCAAGCGGGTTTAGCTCGGCAAGAACAATTCAGTGCGGGGGCTTTTCTTCAAAATCGTTTTGGCCTCTCAGAACTTACCGTGCTTTCGCTAGCTGTTGTAAAACCCATTCAAAATCAGGTGGTCGGACTGTCCCTCAACACCTATGGTTTCCAAAATTATCGACGGTCAAGAGTAGGCTTGGCTTATGCGCGTAAGTTGGGTGAAGATTTGGATGTTGGGGTACAGATGGCCTTTCACCAAGTGCAGTTAGGAGGAACCTATGGAACCAGCAATACCCTCACCGTTGAAGGTGGTTTCCGGTATCAATTGAACAAGGAAATTGCCATCGCAGCGCATGTTTTTAATCCAAATCGAAGTGAACTTAGCGACTTTAACAGTGAAAGCATTCCAAGCGTCATCCGCACGGGAATTTCTTGGGAGGTTTCCAAAAAGGTGTTGATCTTGGCTGAAGTACACCAGGTGTTTGATGGAAAGGTAGGTGTTCGAACAGGGCTAGAATACCATGCTGTAGAACCATTGTACATCCGTCTCGGTGCGGGCTCTCGTCCTGATCTTTTTTCTTTCGGTCTGGGGTATGCTTGGAACCGCTTAAGCATTGACGTAGCGGCAAGCTATGAACAGATTTTAGGAGTGCAACCCATGCTTTCACTTACCTATCATGCGGAATGATTGGAGCAAACATAGCGCAATAAAATGCTTGCTGGTCCTTGTGTTTGTAGGGTGTTTCTTGGGTGCGTTTGCTCAAGAAAGCAGGGATGAAATTGTTCGGCAAAGAATCATTGAACAACGCATTGAAATCATTGCAGAAGGTCTTGAAGAAGGCGATGAGTTGGACTTCACTACCTTGTTCGACGACCTCAATTATTACTACGATCGGAAAATCAATTTGAATCGTTGTTCACCTGAAGAACTCCGATCGCTCTACCTCCTCACAGAGTTTCAAATTCAAAGCTTGTTTGATCACATCGAAAAGTATGGACTCCTCAAAGAGATTTGGGAACTTCAAGCTTTAAAAAACTGGGATCAATACACCATTCTCAACGTGCTCCCTTTCGTTGCGGTGAAACCTCCGTCAGAATTGGAACGGGTAAGCTTGAAAGAGATTTTCAAAGAAGGAAAACACGATCTTTTCTTGCGCTATCAAGATGTTCTCGAGGAGCGACAAGGTTATGCTCCAATTTCGCCTGAGGAACTTGAAGAAAATCCAAATCGAAGGTACCTAGGGAGCGATTATCGCGCCTATGCACGCTACCGCTTCACCTATGGGCGCAACATTAGTTTTGGAATCACTGCAGAGAAAGATCCGGGCGAGGAGTTTTTTCAGGGGAGTCAAAAACAGGGCTTTGATTTTTACTCGAGCCACCTCTACTACGAGAACAATACTTTCGTGAAAAGGGCTGTGGTGGGGGATTATCAACTTCAGTTTGGTCAAGGGCTCACCTTGTGGTCTGGACTGGCTTTTGGGAAATCGGCCGATGCCTTGAATGCAAAACGTACCGAGATTGGTATTCGCCCCTATACTTCTGTAGACGAAAACCTCTTCTTGAGAGGGGCTGCCGTTACCCTTGGGGGCGATCGCCTGCAATGGACCAACTTCTATTCTTCCAAACACATTGATGCAAACATCGTATCCACCGGAGATAGTGTCGATACCGAGCAACTGACCACCATTTCTAGCTTTCAACTCAGTGGATTTCACCGCACACCGGGCGAACTTCAAGATAAAGATGCCATCAGAGAAACCTACTACGGGAGCAACCTCACTTATAGAACGCGAAGAGGACAAATTGGTTTAACCGCATTGATTTCGGAATACGATGCCAACGTTAGCCGGAATCTTCAATTGTACAATCAGTTTGAATTCAACAATAGAAGCAACCAAGTCCTCGGTTTGAATTACAGCCGTACCATCAAAAATGTGAATCTTTTTGGTGAGGTTTCTCGGAGTGAAAATGGAGCGTGGGCAACCATCAATGGTGCGCTTGTGGCATTGGATCCTCGGGTTTCAATGATTGCTATTTACCGCAATTACGCTCGGGACTTTCAAAATCAATTGGCCAACACCTTTGTTGAAGGCACCCGCCCAGCAAATGAATCGGGCATTTATGTGGGTGGACAATTTAAGATCAATCGGAAGTGGACCGCCACCAGCTATGCAGATTTCTTCCGCTTTCGCTGGCTTCGTTTCCAAACGGACGCTCCAAGTGCGGGGCGTGACTTCCTCACCCAACTCAACTACAAACCATCCAGAAACAAGGAGTTTTATTTGCGATATAGAAGCAGAACAAGGGATAGAAATGCAGGTTTTCTCGATGTTGATATCACCACCCCGCTTCCTGTAAATCAGCAAAATTTCAGGGTGAATACCAGTTTTTTAGCTCATCCCAACATCAAACTTAAATCACGCGCTGAATTGGTTTTATTTCAACAAGAAGGTCAGCCCATAGAACGTGGTTTCTTGCTCTATCAAGATCTTGTTTTTAAGAAGATTCAGTTTCCCGTGAGTTTCGCTTTAAGGTATGCTCTGTTTTATACTGACAGTTACAATGCGCGGATCTATGCCTATGAAAGTGATGTGCTCTATGCGTTTAGCATTCCAGCATATTTCTCGCGCGGGTCAAGGTTTTATGTCACCATGAAGTACAAAGTGAAACGAGGTGTTGATCTTTGGCTGCGATATGCACGTTGGCATTATGATGATCGACAAGTAATCAGTTCTGGCCTCGAACAAATCAATGCGCCTCACCGTTCAGAAATCAAAGTCCAGCTCCGCCTTCGCTTTTAAATAGAAGTGCGCCGGATATTCTCTTATCTTTACCCCTCATTAATTGCAGATAAAAAAACAGGATTATGGCAACGACGACTTCTGATATCAGAAATGGACTATGCATTAAGTACAATGGTGGATTGTGGACAATTGTAGAATTTCTCCATGTGAAACCAGGGAAAGGTCCAGCTTTCGTTCGTACGAAATTAAAGAACCTAGAAAACGGTAAAGTGGTGGACAACACCTTCAATGCCGGAGTGAAGATTGAAACCGTTCGTATTGAAACCAGGGATTATCAATACCTCTACAACGATGACATGGGATATCATTTCATGAATTCGGAAACCTACGAGCAGGTGGCCATCAACAAAGAACTCATCTCTGCACCTCAGTTTCTAAAAGACGGTTTAATTTGTCAAGTCATGTTCCACGCTGAAGAAGAGGTGGTTCTCAATTGCGACCTACCAAACAACATTGACGTGGAGATCACCTACACCGAGCCCGGAGTAAAAGGGGATACTGCAACCAATGCCATGAAACCTGCAACGGTAGATACTGGAGCAGAAATACGTGTGCCGCTTTTCATCAATCAAGGCGATTGGGTGAAAATCGATACCCGCACAGGAGCATATTCCGAAAGAGTGAAGAAATAAAGCATGAAACTCACCACACCTCAAACGCTTGAGGCCATCGCCAAGATGATTGGCGCAAAGGCTGTAGGAGATCCAAAGCACGTGATCTCGGGAATCAACGAAATTCATAAAGTTGAGCCCGGTGATCTTGTTTTTGTAGACTACCCGAAATACTATGAAAAGGCGCTCAATTCCGCGGCTACCACTATTCTTATCGATAAAGAGGTGGATTGTCCTGAAGGAAAAGCACTCTTGGTCTCGGAGCAGCCGTTTCACGATTATAACCAGCTCACGCGACACTTCCGTCCTTTTTTAGCTTGGGAAAATCCGTCCAATGTAACGATCGGACAAGGAACACGCCTTCATCCGAAAGTAACGGTAGGTCAGCGCGTGAGAATTGGTGAAAATTGCCTCATTTTTCCAGGGGTGGTGATTGGTGATGATGTCATCATCGGAGATGGCGTAATCATTCACCCCAACACCGTTATTGGTGGCGATGCCTTCTATTACAAAAAGATCGAGGGGGCTTACAATAAAATGCACACTTGCGGAAGCGTGGAAATTCACGACAATGTGGAAATCGGTGCCATGTGTACGATTGATCGAGGGGTTTCAGGCGCTACGGTGATTGGAAAAGGCTCCAAATTGGACAACCAAGTGCATATTGGTCATGACACCGTTGTGGGCGAGCATTGTCTTTTTGCGGCTCAGGTTGGAATAGCAGGTTGTGTGAAGATCGAAAACAATGTGATCTTGTGGGGGCAAGTAGGCGTGCCAAGCGACGTGGTGATTGGTGAAGGAGCTGTAGTGCTGGGGCAAAGTGGGATTACCAAGTCTTTGGAAGGTGGAAAAACCTATTTCGGTTCCCCGGCTGAAGAAGCAAGGCATAAATTCCGTGAGTTGGCCATGATTCGGAAAATCCCGAGCATTTTAGAACGACTTAGCTAAATAAAAATGGCGAAGAGCAAGGGAAAATCTCAAGATCGATTAAAGCGGCGTTTAGAGGTTAAAGACTTTAAATTGATGTCGCTCAAGACCATTGCTGAAGCCATCAATAGCAAGCAAAAAGTTGAAGATCTCTTGCACACTTACAAGCGCACGCTCATGGAGCCGCCTTTGAGTATTGAGAAACTTCTCCTTTTCGAAAAGCAAAAATCTTGGGAGAACATCATGCAATTCGGGGTGGATACTACTTTCCCTGTGCTGGAGGAGCAAGCCCTTGCCAAAGTCGAATCGGAAAAGTTTTTACGGAGTAACGAGGGGGTGAAAGAACCTTTTGAGGTGAGCCTAGCTGTGAAACACGAAGATCAAGTGATTGCCTACGTGATGGTGGGAGATATCAAAGATGAAGGAGGTGTTTCACCCATCATCAAGCACCTCAACTTCATTGAAACACTCACCAATATCATCATTGTTGCCATCAAAAACCGTCGTTTTGTTGAAGACAGTTTGCGACAAGAACGGGTGAGAAAAGAGCTTGAGCTCGCGGCAGAGATGCAGGCCATGTTGATCCCCAATGAGCTTCCAAGCAACGCGTTTTTTGATGTTTCGGCCATCTACAGGCCACATGCGCAGGTGGGAGGCGATTATTATGACTTCATTCCCATCAATGAAAGTGAAGTGATGTTTTGCATGGCGGATGTTTCAGGAAAAGGAGTAAGTGCCGCGTTTTTGATGTCCAACTTCCAAGCTTACCTGATGGCCATTTTTCGCTTTCAAAACATGGCCTTGGAAGATATCGTACACGAACTCAACGAAAGGGTGGTTAAATCAACCCAAGGTGAGAAGTTCATCACCTTCTTTTTTGCGGTTTATAATAAAGAAACGAGGGTCTTAAAGTACATCAACTGTGCCCATAACCCGCCGCTGTTTATGAATCCTCAAGGAGATGTGGTTTGGCTTGAAAAGGGAAGTGTTGGATTGGGGATGTTGGACGAAATTCCGGTGGTGAAGAGTGGTGAGCTGAAGGTAGATGAAGGTGCTATGGTGATTTGCTACACGGATGGTCTCACAGAACTTGAAAATGAAGACCTTGAACAATACGGAACGCACCGTTTAGCTGCTGCGGTGAAGTCCAATTTCTACGCCCCAACTGCAGCACTCAATCAATTGATCATTAAGGAGCTCAATGCTTTTCGTGGCACAATGCCTTATGTGGATGATACGGCCTTACTTAGCTGTCGCTTTCACTAGCTTTTAAGCCTTTTTCAGGGGAGTGGTAGATGTCCACCGCCACCAAAACAGCAATGAAGCCCCAAAAAGGAGCGCTCACCTTATCGGTGTCCAAATAATTGTTCAAAACGGCATGAATGAAGTAGGTCATGAGTCCCAAATAGCAGGAGAGAACCAATGTTTTTAAATCGCGATCGCTCAAACGGAAATAGAGTTTGAAGGCAACATGGCTCACAACGAGCAGCAAAGCGATGAAAGCCAAGGAGCCCAATACGCCTTGTTCAGCTAGCGGACCCAAATACTCACTGTGGGCGTTTCCACCATCAGCGTTGTTGGTTGAGATGATGGTGATGTCTTGTGATCGTTGAAAAGGAGCATAAACAAATTGATAGGTGCCCGGTCCCCATCCAAAAATGGGTCTTTCCTCAAACATGGCCATGGCGCAATTCCATCGGTTCAAGCGTTCCAAATTCGATGCATCACTGCTCACGTTTGAAATTGATTCCACGTGTTCAGCCAAATCATCTGAACTGTCTTGCTTGTTTTTCTCCAGCATCTGAACGAGCTCATCTTGAGCAAACCAAAGAAAACCGATGCCCGCAAAAGCGACAAATATCAAGTGCTTCAGTTGCACGCGCAAAATCATCAAAAACCCAAGAACAACAACGGCAGCAATGCTCACCCATGCTGCACGCGTGTAGGAGAGAATGATACCTACCACCAAAACCACCATCCCTAACATCAAAAAAGCGCGGAGGAGGGTGTTCATTTTCCGCTTGAGCAGTAAGCCAAACAAAATGGGCAAGTACATGGCCAAAACAGCACCGTAACTCGTGTGGTCTTTGTAAAATGGCTCCATCACCCAATGCCCCGCATCTTTCTCAAAACCAAAGCCAGCATGGCGAATGACGGTGTAAATGATCACCCCAAAAAGTGGAAAAAGGTAAAGCAAAAAGGAGCGCTCGATGTTCTTCTCATTTTGAAAGATGTGGGTAAGTAAAAAGTAAAATCCCGCAATGAACCAAGCACGAGAAATGAAATACTTCAAAGAAACCAAAGGCATTTCACTGGTAATGGTGGTTACCAGCATCCAAGCAAGGAAGCCGTAAATCACCCAAGATATGGGGTGCTGAAAGATGCGTTTGTCAATGGACTTACCATAAAGCATCTTCAGAATAAAGATGAGCAACACTCCGAAAAGCAATGGTTCCGTGGGCAGGTAAAACCCTACTCCACCAAGATCCAACTGTTCCAGATTTAAGCTGAATGGAGTACAGGCAATGATGAAAAGCAGGAGCCAGTCCAACTTAAATATAGCCCCAGCCAAAACGAGCAATGCCAGTGGCAGAAGGGCGATGTAATAAAACTCAAAGGCAATACAAAGCGATTGCAAGAGCACAAAAAATACGCCTCCAGCAATGAGCCATCGTTTTTTCTCTACTTCGTTCAACATTAAATTCTTCCCTGAGCTTTTAAACTGCGGAAATTTTCCAAAATCAAGATGCCAATGACGGAGATCAAGAAGGTAGCGGCAACAGACATCACCACAATGAGCCAACGAACGGGGTAGGCTTTTTTGTCTGAAACAGCGGCATAATCTACCACAAATTTGGAGGGCAACTGAGATGTTGCATCCAAGTACATCAGGTCATACCTCTTTTTCAATACTTCTTCTCTTTCGTATGCGGCTTCAAGCAATGCGTCCAGTTTGTTATAAATGTTCCCATACTCTGAAATGGCCTCCATTTGAACTCGAATCTGCTCTGCACGCTTCGGTTGTCCATTCACGATGGCGGTACCATATTGCTCACTCAAGGTTTCAATTTGAGTGAAGTAGTCGTAAACACCGTAACTGCGGATGGTGGCCATGGAGTCTTCCAAGAGTCGGATTTCTCCTTGAACTTGCTCCAAAGAGTTTTTGGCGTAAAGAAAGGCTTCCATTGCCCGACCGTTTCGCAATTCATTGGAAACACTGTCCAAAAGAAAGGCAATGTCGTTCGCCATCAATGCGGCAAGGGTATCGCTTTTGTCCAAGACTTCCACTAAGATGGATCCATACCTCGTAAGCTTGGAAGAAACATTACTGTTGTACTCCTTTGCCATCAGGGTGTTGGCACCGGGATCAGTGGGAGCAATTTCATAGTGATCCCATAGATTATATTTCTCAATCACCCGATTTCGAATTCGATCAGAGTTCAGAATCTGGAGCAAACGTTCAGCATCTTCTTTTTCACCAAATTCAAGCAGGTCTTCCTTTTTCTGTTCTTCGTAAAACTGCTCCCCAATAGAGTGTTGAGGGGTGGCAAACATGGTTACGCTAGACTTGAATTTTTCTTCAATAACGAACGATGCTACGGCCGAAGCCACGGCAGCGAGGAAACAAAGCCCTATGATGAGCTTGCGCCATTGGTAAAGAAATACAATGAGATTGGTTGACGCCAAACTGGTGTCTTTTTGTTGCTCTTCCATAAGAGAGATAAAAATTTTGGCAAAAGTAATGAATTCAATGCGCTCTAGTTAGCGTTGAAGGAGTTCCTTGAATTGACCAACTCTAAGAAAGCGAGTCAAGAAGGCTCCAATCAATCCCAAACACACAAAGATTCCCCCCTTAAACAGCCAAGAAAGGGAACTTATTGTTAAGCTGTAAAAAAGAATTGAAAGGAACAGGGTGAAAAGGGTCATGCTCACTAAGGTGCGGCGTGAAAATTTTAACTTGGAATACCGCAGGGCGAGGAGCATTTGAGCGATGGAAATGAGGGCTTGAGTGAATAGACTTGCCCAAGCTGAGCCCTCGGCTTGAAACTGATGAATGAGGTAAAAATTCAAGCCAAGGTTGACGATCACCCCAAAAAGAGCGAGATAATTCATCAATTTCATGTCGCCACGAGCGGTGAGAATGGTGCCAAAGAGGTAGCTCATCATCACGAAAAAGAAGGCCGACATCAAGATTTGAAACGGGCGTAATGCGAGTTCAAGGTGGTCGTGATAAAAGAGGTTCAAAATATCTTCACCCACAAGCCATGGGACGCCAGCGAGTAGTAATCCTCCAGTGAACAAGAGTTGAAAGGCACTGGAAGCAATGCTGTCCAAAGATTCTTTTTGCTTTATGAGTCGGGAAAAAATAGGCAGCAATAAGCCGGCAAAAAGAAATCCAATCATATTGCTCGCTTCAAAAAAACGAAAGCCCATGGCATAAATCCCTGCCGAAAATCCTTGGTCGTCCAAAAGCTGCTCCAACATCACAGCGTCGGTTTTGTAATAGGCCATGGAGAGTAGAATCAAAAGGGCGTAGGGCAAACTCTTTTTCAAAATCATTTTGGAAAAGGCCCTGTTCCCACCCAAACGAAGCTGAGATAAATTCTTCCTCAAAAGGACCAGTGAGCTCAACAATGCGATGAGGTAAGCAATGCTTTGCCCATACACCAACCACATGATTTGAAAGGTTCCAAAAATCTTCGGGAAAAGGAGCAAAGACCCCATGAAGATGAGCAAAAGCAAACGGTCAAGAACAGAGATGAATGCGTCAGCTTTAAATCGATGCAAACCCGCCAAATTCGAACGGCAATACAAGATGCTGGCTACAAGAAATTGATTGAATCCCAACAAAAAAAGCATCCAAAAATGATCCTGAACATAATCCAAAAAGCTACCGAGAAGAAGCAAGACGAGCATGTACACCCCGGCCAACATCAATCGAACGCGCACGATGCCACCAAAATGCTTGCTCAACAAATGCCGGTGCTGGGCAATGTTTCGGGTATTGAAATTGGTGATTCCACCGTCCAAGAGAATGTTGAGCAGAAAGGTGAAACTCAAAATAGCACTGTAAATTCCAAAGTCAAACGGACCAACAGCGTTCTGAATTTGAGTTTCGACACCAAGCACGTAAAAGGGCTTGACGAGGAAATTCAGCAAGAGGATGAGACTGAGGTTGGAAAGGAATTCTTTGCGCATGAAGGGCGATTAATGCGGACGAAATTTAGCTAAAAGCATTGGTATCTTCGAATTTGTGCCTCTATGGTCTTGCACTGTTTTAATATCTTCGCCACGATGAACCCACTTCGAATTGCCGTTAACACCCGTTTACTTGTGCCCAACAAGCTGGAAGGCATTGGTCGCTTCACGCTGGAGGTGCTTCGCAGAATGACACTGGCTCACCCCGAAGTGCAGTTCATTTTTTACTTCGATCGTCCGGTTCCAAAAACGTTTCTCTTCAACCACAACGTGCTCGGGAAACACTTGTTACCGCCTGCAAGACGACCACTTCTCTTCGATGTTTGGTTCAATAGGAGTGTTACCCGTGAACTCAAAAAAGACCGTGCAGATCTGTTTCTTAGTCCAGACGGTTTCGTTTCCTTGCGCACCGAAGTGAAACAATTGGCGGTGATCCACGATTTGAATTTCGAACATTTCCCTGACCTTCTTCCCAAGAAAATCGCGAGTTATTATCGTTCTCGCTTTCCCAAATTCGCACGAAAAGCAGATCGAATTGTAACCGTTTCAGAGCATTCCAAGCACGACATCCACCAATGTTACGGCGTCGACCTTGCAGAAATAGATGTGGTTTATAACGGTGTTGATGATCGATTTTACCCGAGGACCGAAGAAGAAATTCAAGCCATTCGGGATGAGTTTTCAGATTCGACGCCTTACTTCATTTATGTTGGATCCATCAACCCGAGAAAAAACATTCCCCGCTTGCTTCAAGCTTTCGACCGCTTTCGAGAAGAAGGAGGGAAGGCAAAGCTCTTGCTCATTGGCGCAGCTATGTGGGATGGAAGCGAAGAGCAAAACACCTTAAGCTCAATGAAGCACGGCAAGGAAGTGATGTTATTGGGCAGGATGAACCACGAAGAGATGAGTCGATGTTTGGCAGGAGCCTTGGCAATGACTTTCGTTCCGCTTTACGAAGGTTTCGGTATCCCGGCCATCGAAAGTTTTGCTTCAGGGGTACCCTTGTTGTGCTCAAATAATTCGAGTTTGCCCGAAGTGGTAGGAGATGCTGCACTGCTCGTGGATGCCAAAGATATAGATGCTATCAGCAAAGGAATGATGAAATTGGAAAATGATGAACTTGCTCGGGCTGAATTCATTTCAAGAGGAAAGAAAAGAGTTCCATTGTTTTCTTGGGATAATGCCGCCGATCAACTCTGGAATTCCATTTTAAAAACATTAGAGGATGCTTGATTTTTGCTTGTTGGATGGTCGACTCGAAGCGGGGTGTGATGAAGCCGGGAGAGGTTGTTTGGCCGGACCCGTGGTTGCGGCGGCGGTGATTCTGGATGAAAACAATCGGATCGAAGCTCTGAACGATTCCAAACAGCTCAGCGAAGGAAAACGAAACACCTTGAGAACGGAAATCGAAAACAAAGCCTTGGCATGGGCAGTGGTGGCTGTTTCTCCAGAAGAGATCGATGAAATCAACATTCTGAATGCCTCGTTCACGGCTATGAAACGCGCAGTTGATCAACTCAAAGTGACCCCCGAACACCTCCTGATCGACGGCAATCGTTTCAATGCGCATCCCGTCATTAGTCATACCTGCATCATTAAAGGAGATGCCAAGTTTCAATCCATAGCGGCGGCTTCGATTTTGGCCAAAACCCATCGCGACGAACAGATGCGAAAACTTTCGGAAAACTACCCCAACTATCATTGGGACAAGAACAAAGGGTACCCCACAAAAGCACATCGAGATGCCATTCGAGAATTTGGTCCCTCTCCGCATCATCGAAGTTCATTCCGCCTGCTACCAGAACAACTGTCTTTGTTCGAAAAATTATGAAATGAATTTATCTTCACTCACCTAAAGTTAAGCCATTATTAATTTTGTAAGTAGAATGTTAAGCTAATGTGAATGAAGGCGTGTTGTCTCAGCAGCTTAATACTTTTGTACTCCCGTATTGAATGTCTTGTTTGTTTGATACCGGATTAACCAAAATTCTACACAATGATGAAATTAGGACAAGCACTTGCAACTCTGACGATAATGATGGCGTTGCTTGTATTGAACACAGGAGCCATTGCCCAAATTTGGACAGAAAGCTTCGAAACCGATGGAGAGGGAAGCAATTATGTTTCTTCAAATACCTTCAATGATGGATCTAGCGACCACTTTGGAAGAACAGATGGAGGCAATGTTTCCGGGGCTTACAGTGGCTTTGATGGTACCTTCTTCTGGGCGGCTGAAGACTGGGATGATAACGGCGGAGATGCACTTACCGTAAAAACACTCACTTTTTCTTCCATCGATATTACAGGTCTTTCCGATTTGCAATTCAGCGGATTGTTTGCCACTGAATTTGTCGCTGGTGGGTGGGATTCAAACGATACACTACGTGTAGAATACGCCGTAGATGGTGGAGCTTGGACAAGCCTTTTAACCACAGCCGCGCCAACAGGTGCTTCAGGATCAAACATTGGGATGTGGATGGATACTGATGACGACAACGTTGGTGACGTCGAAATTACACCAACTTTCCAAAGCATTTCAAAGGCTTTCACGGTGGCTGGAACATCTTTGGTGATTCGTGCTTACGCTGATTCTCCTTCTGTTTCCGGAAGTGAGTCTTTTGCCTTTGATTTGTTCTCCGTGAGCAATACTGCTGGTGCAATCCAAGGTTGTACTGATCCTACGGCAGACAACTATGACCCAACCGCAACTTTGGACGATGGTTCTTGCATCATTTCTGGCTGTACCAATGATACTGCCGATAACTACAACCCCAATGCCAATAACGACGATGGTTCTTGCATTATCCAGGGTTGTACAGACAACACCGCATTGAACTATAACGCCGATGCAACCAACGACGACGGTTCCTGCGTGTTTACAGTTCCTGCAATTGTTTTCAATGAGCTGCATTACAATCCTTGTACAGATCAAGGAAACGACAATATCTATGAGTTCATCGAACTATACAACAACGATGTGAATGCCGTAGACTTGTCAGGATGGTCAATCGATGGTGTGGACTTTACTTTCCCCGCTGCGAGTTCCATCGCTCCAGGAGAATACATCATTGTTGCAGCAACGGCAACTACCTACGATGGTAACGGTTACCAAGTGTTCCAAATAAATGGAGGTGCATTCGGAAATTCCGGTGAGCCTGTGAGTCTTTTGAACGATGGTGGAATTGTGGTTGATGCATTCATCTACGATACGGGTACCAACTTTCCAAATGCCAATGGAAACTGTTTCTCTTTGGAGTTGATTGATGTGAATACCGACAATGCCATTGGTAGCAACTGGCAAACTTCTTTTGAACTCAACGGTACGCCAGGAGCGGCCAATTCAACCCTGCCTCCTTTCACAGAATACACGATTGCTGAGCTTCAATCAGAATTGTACACCAATGAAGGTGTCGCAACGAGCGGTGTTGTAACTGCAGTGTATGGCGGTTCTAACTTATTCACGATGCAAGACGGAACAGGAGCCAACTCTGGTATTTGGGTGAATGGCGCTGGTGTAGCTATTGGTGACGAGGTTGAGGTAGAAGGTGTGGTGGTAGAAACCAACACGCTTACGCAGATCAATGCAGAAAACATTGCTATTCTTACTTCTGGAAATGCCTTGCCAGCTGCAGAGGTGTTGTCTACCTTGGACGCAGGTGCTGAACAATGGGAGGGTGTCCTTTTGCAAGTAGTTGGTACTGTTGGTGTAGGAGCTGGCGACCTCGGCTTCGGTGAATGGTCTCTGGACGACTCTTCAGGAGCAATCCGAGTAGACGATCTAGGGCTTAGCCTCACGCCGGTTGATGAGGGCATCACCTTCCGTGTTACTGCTCCTTTGTACTACTCATTCGGGAACTATAAACTAGAGCCGCGAAATGCAGGAGATGTTGAGCGTTTTGGATGTACAGATAACGCCTTCCCGAACTTCGACCCACTGGCTACCCTCGATGATGGTTCTTGTGCAAACATCCCAGGATGTACCAACCCCGCTGCTACCAACTTCGACCCGGCTGCTACGGCAGACGATGGTTCTTGCATTATCGAAGGGTGTACCAACGATACTGCTCTCAATTACGATGCTACGGCAACAACGGATGACGGGTCTTGCTACTTCACAGAGCCTTTGATCGTCATCAATGAGATCCATTATAATCCTTGTTTCGATCAAGGTGATGACGGCGACTTTGAATTCTTTGAGCTGTATAATGCTGATGT
>CAZYPV010000029.1:0-9390 GCA_964649515.1 uncultured Comamonadaceae bacterium
CCAATACTCACTTCATCCAAATGCGGTAGAGATTGAGCAAAATACCCCAGATTTTCTTGGTTGAGATCGTGCCCGGCGTTCACACCCAAACCACAATCATGGGCCCACTGGGATGCTTTGATGTACGGTGCAACGGCCTGTTCCTTCGATTTTCGGTAGTTGACGGCATAAGATTCAGTGTACAACTCAATGCGGTCACTCCCCAATTTCGCAGCTCCTTCAATCATTTGTTGATCACATTCAATGAAGATACTGGTTCGGAGTCCGGCGCGTTTCAAGGTGTCGATCACTTCACTCAGTAAAGCTTGATTTTGAAGGGTGTCCCAACCGGCATTGCTGGTCAGCACCCCCGGAGGATCGGGAACCAAAGTAACTTGAGCAGGCTTTACACTCAACACGAGGTCCATAAAAGATTGATTTGGGTAGCCCTCAATATTGAATTCCGTGCTGAGCGCTGGTTGGAGGTCTTGAACATCTTGGTAACGGATGTGTCTTTCATCAGGGCGAGGATGAACGGTAATGCCATCAGCTCCGAAACGCTCAATGTCAAGAGCAGCTTGCAATACGTTGGGAGTGTTTCCACCACGAGCATTTCTCAGGGTAGCGATTTTATTGATGTTGACGCTGAGTTTTGTCATTTTTTGAAGGGCAATTGTTTACAACTCTTAAAAGGATCTTTCCTACAAGATCTTGAACATGATAACTTGCAACAAAGTTATATAAGTAGGCGTTCTTAGCTTGAGTTTGTAACACTTAAAAAGCGACAAGTGTTTTTAAATAGAATCATTTCAAAAGAAATACCAGAAGTTCGCATCTCTGATACGGTAGATCAAGTCCTCCGAATCATGGAGGAATTCAAAGTGGAACACCTTCCCGTGGTGAAAGGAGATATTCTCTTAGGAACCATTTCGGAAAGCACTTTGATGAACGTAGAAGATGAAGGTTTGCCCATCACGGGTTTGGAGCTTTTTGTTACCGCCATCGAAGAGCAGCAACATTTGTATGAGGTGATCGAGTTCATGGCAGAAAACCAACTGACTTTGGTGCCGGTAACCAATCATCGTGGAGAGTACCAAGGAGTGATTACTGCCTTGGATATGATTCGAGAGTTTGCGAGATCTCAAGGAGTGAAGTCCGAAGGAAGTATTGTGGTGCTCGAAATGAATTCCCGAGATTATTCTCTTGCTGAGATTGCTCGCTTAGCGGAATCCAACGGTTTGAAGATTTTGAGTGCTGTGCTCACAACAATGGATGAATCCATCAAAACCGAGCTCACTTTAAAGTTAAACAAGCAAGACATTGAGGCCTTCATGGCTACCTTGAGAAGGTATGATTATGAAGTGAAAGCCTTTTACAAAGCACCCGATCACAGCGAAGATCTCCGAAATAGGTATGAAGCTTTCATGAAATACCTCAATACCTAAGGAAAGTGTCCTACCTTCGTAGAAGAAGCAAGCGCTATGAACATTGCGATATACGGTAAAAATTTTGGAGATGAGTTCATCCCCTCCATTGAACTGCTTTTGCGGCAAATGCAAAAAGACGGCTTTCAGCTGAAGATCTACGAAAAATTCGCTCCTTGGCTCAAAGAACGAATCCCCCTCATGCAAGCGGTGGATACATTTACAGATATCCAAGAAATGCTTCCGTGCAAAGCGTTGATCAGTATTGGAGGAGATGGAACTCTGCTCGACAGTGTTACCATCGTTCAAAACAGCGGTGTTCCCATTTTAGGAATCAATACCGGTCGCCTCGGCTTTCTCTCCAACATTTCGTCCAGCCAAATCATAGATGCCATTGATGCACTCAAGGCAGATCGCTATGTCTTGGACCATCGCGCCCTCATTGAGGTGAACGCAGAGGGGGTGGACTTCGGTAGCTTCAACTATGCGCTCAATGAGGTTACCATCCACAAAAAAGAAACTTCCTCCATGATTGCTATTCACGCCAACATGGAAGAACACTATATTAATACGTATTGGGCAGACGGACTCATTATTTCTACGCCTACCGGTTCTACTGCTTATTCTTTGAGTTGTGGTGGACCCATAGTGATGCCGGGCACGGAAAGCTGGATTTTCACCCCAATTGCCCCACACAACCTCAACGTTCGCCCTCTAGTGGTTCCCAACACCAAGGCCATTCAACTGCGGGCAGAGGGTCGGGAACTTCAATTTCTGCTCACTTTGGACTCCCGGTCATTCACCATTGACCACGAAACCGAGGTGGAAATTAAAAATGCCCCCTTCGAAATCGCTCTCATCAACCTCGAACACCAATATTTCTTCAACACCATCCGAAAGAAAATGATGTGGGGAATGGACAAAAGAAATTGATTGTGAGTAATTTTGTCAGACAAAAGCCGAACTTTTTGTCCGCAAATACGAATAAAGCACAATAAAACGCGTTAATCTGCATTCAATTGACAATGAAGCACTTCGTTCAAATACTTCTGCTAAGCATCATCACTACTACCGCTTGGGCTCAAGGGAAAAAGTTTGAGACCTCGAGAGAGATCGGTATCATCGGAGGAACGTCCTATTATATTGGAGACCTCAATCCAAGCAAACACTTTGGCGGACCATTGAACTTGACCACTGGGGTAATGTATCGGAACAATCTTGATCGTCGTTGGAGTATTAAAGGACAATTGCTTTTTGGTCGATTTTCAGCATCCGATGCTGCTTCCGACGACCCTTGGATGAGAAATAGAAATCTCTCTTTTCGAAACGACATCGTAGAAGGTGCCATCCAAGCGGAATTGAATTTCCTTCCATATCAGATTGGCAATCCCAAATATCCCTTTTCGCCCTATTTCTTCCTGGGAGCCGCTTTTTACAGCCATAAACCCCAGGCAGAGTTCAACGGGCAATGGTATGAACTTCAGGCTTTAGGTACCGAAGGACAAGAAACCAGCGAGGGCGGGGATGCCTACAATGTGAATGGCTTGGCTTTTCCTTTTGGTGCTGGTTTGCGGGCGAATTTATTTTCCATTGTCGCCATTTCTCTTGAATGGGGGATGAGAAAAACCTACACCGATTACCTCGATGACGTGAGCGGAGTGTATGTTTCGCCTGCTGTTCTGGCGGAAGAAAGTGGAACCTTGGCTGCGCGTTTGGCCGATCGAAGCTTGGAACGAGAGGGTCAGTTTGGCGATAATGCCGGTCAGCAACGCGGAGATCCCGGTCGAAACGACTGGTACAGTTTCGCCACCGTAACACTGTCTTTCAGAATCGGGAAATTACCAACCACCTGTTGGAATCAGTAAACCGATAAATTTCAGTAAATTCGCGCTCCGAGAGTGAAAGTGCATCCCTTGCAAATTCAGTGTGGAAAAACTCTTCTGCCCTGTTGTAGCATTTAGCGATGCATTTACGTTTTAGATGTAGTGCGAATGGCAATTCCTTCAAATATTAACCCAGAAAAGGTTCCTAATCACGTGGCCATCATCATGGATGGCAACGGAAGATGGGCAAAATCACAAGGTCAAGACCGAATCTATGGTCACCTCAGTGGCGTGCGCTCCGTGCGAGAATCTTTAGAGGCGGCAAGAGAACTAGGGGTGAAATACCTCACGCTTTATGCTTTCTCTACAGAGAATTGGAACCGACCAAAAGAGGAGGTAGCTGCTTTGATGGACCTCTTGGTGAAAACCATTGTTGGAGAAATTGATGAGCTCGATGCAAATGGCGTTCGATTGGAAGCCATTGGCGATCTTGATCACCTGCCCGATTCTTGTAAAACAGAACTTCAAGGAGGTATCGAAAGAACCAAGGACAACCAAGAAATTACCCTTATCCTGGCCTTGAGCTACAGCTCGCGGTGGGAAATCATTGAAGCCATCAAAGGCATGATCAATTCTGGAGTGAAGGCAGAGGAGGTGAACGAAGAGCTCATTCACAACTACCTCAGTACCCACGATTTTCCAGACCCTGAACTGATGATTCGCACCAGTGGAGAACAACGCATTAGCAACTTCCTCCTCTGGCAATTGGCTTACAGCGAACTCTATTTCACTGATACCTTCTGGCCCGAGTTTAGGAAAAAAGACTTTTTCGAAGCCATTGCCGAATTCCAAAGCCGTGAACGCCGATTCGGTCAAACCAGCGAACAGATAATATTGAAAGACAAATAATGAAATTATACCCGTTTTTAATCCTCGTTTTTGCTTTCTTCCTTGGGCTTAATCCGGCCTTTGCTCAACCCTCAAAAATTGGTGGAGGCATTGATTATGCCAAGCCAGCGGAATACAACATCGCGGGAATTACTGTGCTTGGAGCAGAGTTTACCGATGTGCAAACGATCAAATTGTTTGCGGGTTTGCAGGAGGGAGACAAGATCACTGTGCCCGGGGAAGATGTGTCCAAAGCCATTAAAAACCTCTGGCGACAACAACTCTTTTCAGAGGTTGAGGTGTATGCTGCTGAGATTCGTGGTGAAGACATCTTTTTGGTCATCAGTGTGAAGGAAATGCCGCGTTTGTCCAAATACGGTATCCGAGGTGTTCGCAAAACGGAAAAGGAAAATATCAAAGAAGAGGTAGGGATTATTCGCGGAATGATTGTGAACGAAAACTTAATCACTACCACCAAAAACCGCGTAATTGCCTACTACATCGATAAAGGTTTCTACAACGCTGAGGTAGAGGTTACTACAGAGGTGGATCCCAACTACGATAATAGCGTTTCACTCTTCATCACCATCAACAAAAAAGAACGAGTAAAGATTGACGAGATCTCGATTTCAGGAGCCAACCAATTGAAGGAGACGCAACTGCGAAGAGCATTCAAGAACACCAAAGAAAAACGCTGGTGGCGAGTATTCAAAAGCTCAAAATTCATTGAAGATGAGTATGAGGAAGATAAGAAACGTCTTCTCGCAAAGTACAATGCCGAAGGGTACCGAAATGCCACTATCGTTGAAGACAGCGTGCGCCGCGTGGGCGAGAAAAGTGTGTCCATCGGTTTAAAGGTGAACGAGGGAAATAAGTTCTACTTCCGTTCCATCACGTTTAGTGGAAATAAAAAATACAGAACGGGTCAGCTCGACTCCGTGCTTAAAATTAACCGCGGAGACATCTACAATGTGGAGGTCTTGGAAACTCGCTTGTATCAAAACCCCAAAGGCCTCGATATTTCGTCTTTGTACCAAGACGATGGCTACCTCAACTTCCAAGCAATTCCGGTAGAGGTGATGGTGGAGAACGATTCCATCGATATCGAAATTCGGATCCTTGAAGGTAAACAGTACCGCATTGGAAACATCACGGTGATTGGGAATACCAAAACAAATGACCATGTGGTGTATCGGGAGATTCGCACCCGACCGGGAGATTTGTTCAGTAGGACAGACATCATACGAACCCAGCGGGAGTTAGCCAACCTCGGCTACTTCAACCCAGAGGCCTTCCAAATCATTCCAACACAAAACCAAGCGGAAGGAACGGTGGATATTGAATACATTGTTGAAGAAAAACCTTCCGATCAAATCGAACTTTCCGGAGGATGGGGAGGTGGCCGAGTGGTAGGTACCCTCGGTGTAAGCTTCACCAATTTCTCACTCAGAAACATGTTCAAGAAAGGGGCTTGGCGTCCGGTTCCCACGGGAGATGGTCAGCGCTTGAGTGTACGTGCTCAGTCCAATGGAGCATTCTTCCAGTCTTACAACCTCAGCTTCACAGAGCCTTGGCTCGGAGGGAAGAAACCCAATTCACTGAGCGTTGCTGTTTGGCACTCGGTGCAGTCCAACGGTCAGCGTAAAAGAATCGATGGTGAGTTGAATCCGCTCAGACAGGCACTCAAAATTACTGGGGCCAGCGTTGGTTTGGGGCAGCGTTGGCAGAAACCAGATGATTGGTTCTTGATGTATTTGGGCTTGAGCTATCAGCACTTTGATTTGAACAACTTTAATTCCTTCTTCAGCTTTTCCAATGGAAATTCGAACAACTTGGCTGCGGAATGGTCCTTACAACGAAATTCAGTTTCCGATCCAATATTCCCAACGTGGGGATCGAACATCAAGTTGAGCGTAAAGGCAACACTCCCTTACAGCAGTATTTTCTATCGCGATAAAGACTTCACCGATGTGGAGAACATCACAGAACAAGAAAAATTCAAGTGGGTGGAGTACCACAAATGGAAGTTTACGGCCAAATGGTACACTGCTCTCACGAACAGTACGGAAGAAAATCCGCGAAAATTGGTGCTCCATACCAACGTGGGACTCGGTTTCTTGGGCTTCTATAATCGAGACATCGGACTCTCTCCCTTTGAGCGATTCTACTTGGGTGGGGTGTTCTTGAGTGGTTTCGTTTTGGACGGACGTGAAATTGTGAATCTTCGGGGTTATGACGACCTGTCCTTGACCTTCCCAAATCAAAATACCGGTTCGCCAGTAATTGCGAAGTATGGGGCAGAACTGCGCTATCCGCTTTCAACCAACCCCAATGCTACGATTTATGCGCTTACCTTTGCTGAAGCAGGAAATACTTGGGGCAATATTGGAGATTTTAATCCTTTTGAGTTGAACCGATCTGCTGGTGTTGGATTGAGAATATTCCTCCCGATGTTCGGACTCTTGGGTCTGGATTATGGATGGAGATTTGACGATATTCCGCAGGCTCCACAGATGGCAAAAGGACAATTTCACTTTAGTATTGGCATGAATCTTGGAGAACTGTAAACGTAAAATGATAAATTCGCCGTTTGGTCTGTAAACCAACCAACATGAAAACACCTTTTTTACTACTCATCCTCGCTACCTTTATGGGATTGGGAGTGCAAGCACAGAAGTTTGCATACATTGACAGCGATTACGTTTTACAACACATGCCTGAATATGCTGAGGCACAGGCCAAGCTCAACGAGTATTCTTCACAATGGCAAACAGAGGTGGAAGAAAAATACGAGTCCATCGCAAGACTAGAAGCAGCCTACCGAGCTGAAAAGGTGCTTTTAACTGAGGAAATGAAAAAGCGCCGAGAAGCAGAAATTGCCGACAAACGCCGAGAAGCTGCTGAGCTTCAAAAAAAGAAATTTGGGGTGGAAGGTGAGTTGTTCCAAAAAAGAGAGGAATTGATCCAACCCGTTCAAGATAAAATGTTTGATGCCATTAAAGAAGTAGCGAGAAATGGAAGCTATATGGTTATTTTTGACATCAAGAACAACAGCAACATGTTGTATTCAAACCCGAAATACAACGTGAGCGATAAAGTGATTAAAGAGATGGGCTTCACACCGGGTGAAACCATCGAAGCAGAAGGCGGAAAAGATGAAGCTGGAAGCAAAGGAACGAGCGGATCGGGAAGCCGAGATGCAGGAAGCAGAACAGGAAAAGCAGGTGGGACACAACAAACCAGAACCCCCGGTAAACCTGGAGGAAAATAAAATAACCAACACAGAAAATTAAAACGATGAAAAAGATACTCTTATTGGTGTTGTGCATGGCTGCTGGAATGAGCATGCACGCACAAAAGTTCGGACACATTTACTCAGATTCTCTTTTGATGGCCATGCCAGAAAAAGCTCAAGCTGAAGAAAAACTCCGTACGCTCGCTAAGCAGTACCAAGATGCGATTGATAAGAAAGACGCAGAGTTCAGCGCGAAATACCAAGAATACATCGAATTGGATCCCGAGTATCCAGAAGTATTGCGTGCGGAAAGAGAAAAGGAATTGACCATGATGCAACAAGGCATGCAAGAATTTGCTGTTACGATGCAAAACAAATTGGAAGAGGAAAGAGAAAAATTGATGACTCCAGTTTATGAGAAAGCAAGAGTAGCGATCCAAAAGGTGGCTAAGGACAACGGTTATACCTACGTATTTGATGCCAGCACAGGGGTGACACTCTACGAAGGCGGAGACAACATCATTGGCCTAGTAAAAACACAGTTGGGTATTTAATACTCCGAAGAAAACAATACTTTTGAAAGGACTGCTTTGGCGGTCCTTTTTTGATGATGAACAATTCACCCATAGGCATATTCGACTCCGGTATTGGTGGAATGACCGTGGCCAAGATGATTCAAAAGCGACTCCCCAACGAGTCCATGATTTACTTTGGTGACACCGCCCACCTTCCTTACGGAGACAAATCACCGTCCAGCATTCGGCATTACGCCGCTCGAATCACTGCATGGTTGATTGAACATCGCGTAAAGGCCATCGTAATTGCGTGTAACACCGCTTCGTCGCACGCTTTTGATACCGTAAGAGACCTCTGCGGACCACACATTCCGGTCATCAACGTTATTGATCCCGTCGTAGAACACGTCGCCCAACAAATGGACGCGGGAAAAGTAGGGGTTATCGGCACCAAAGGCACCATTGAATCCAAAGTGTATCCTCGACGTTTGAAGAAAGCAAACTCCAAACTTCAAGTCGTTAGTCAATCTACACCCCTTCTTGCGCCCATGATTGAAGAAGGGTTTTTCAACAACAACATTTCCAAATCCGTGATCGCTTCTTACCTTCAGAAGAAGTCTTTTGAAGGAGTAAATGCATTGATTTTGGGGTGCACCCACTATCCCTTGATTCAAAAGGAAATCAAGGCACATTATACGGGGGATGTAAAGGTGATTGACTCTGCAAAAGTGGTAGCCGATGCCTGTGCACATTTGTTGGTAGAGAAAGGCTTGTTGGCAGATCAAAATGCTCGAGCCGACTACCATTTTTATGTTTCTGATTACACCGAAAGCTTCAAAAAGAGCACACGTATCTTTTTTAAGCGAAGTACGGATTTATCAGAAGCGCGAATTTGGGATTAGGGCACAACGTTACTCCTCACTTCCTGCTTTCGCCCAAGAAGCATATTGGCGATAATTCTGAGAAATGCGCTGTACCTCACCGGCAAAGAGCTTTGAGGACACTTTTTTTACCAAACGAGCAGGAACACCGGCAAAAATACTGCCTGCGGGAATACGTGTTCCTTCGAGAACTACCGCTCCAGCAGCAATGATGCTTCCACTTTCAATGTGAACATCATCCATCACAATGGCTCCCATTCCAATAAGCACGTCATCTTCCACAGTGCAGCCATGAACGATGGCATTGTGCCCCACAGAAACACGATTTCCAAGGGTGGTTTTGGTTTTTTCGAAAGTACAATGAACGACTGCTCCGTCTTGGATGTTCACTTCATCGCCAAACACAATGCTATTCACATCACCTCGAACAACGGCGTTGTACCAAATACTGCAGCCTTCTCCAGTTTTCACATCACCTACGATGGTAGCGTTGGGCGCAAGCCAATTGTTTTCTCCCAACTGGGGTGATTTGCCTTTGATGGGGTGAATGAGGGGAGATGTTTGCTGACTCATGGTTGATCTTTTGCCCGAAGATACGGGGGCGGAGGGATTTTATGAAGTTTCCTACTCAGATTTGTGAGACGG
>CAZYPV010000029.1:9490-37456 GCA_964649515.1 uncultured Comamonadaceae bacterium
ACGAGAAGATTAAAGACAGAACTTCAAAAAAAGCTTGCAAGTAACTCATCAGTAGCCCTCATTGGGCCGCGGCAAGTGGGTAAAACAACTTGAGCAATAGAGGTAGCTAAAAACATACCTTCCGTTTACTTGGATCTTGAAAGCAGGATGGACTTGCAAAAAGTTCAAGATATTGAAGCTTTTCAACTAGCGA
Source organism: uncultured Comamonadaceae bacterium (assembly GCA_964649515.1). GTDB lineage: Bacteria > Bacteroidota > Bacteroidia > Flavobacteriales_D > Sanyastnellaceae > CALKGK01. Next base: position 9,684 of record CAZYPV010000029.1, read on the forward strand.
ATGAAGGTAAATTGATCATCTTGGACGAGGTGCAAAGACTTCCGGAAGTTTTTTGCACCAATTCGAGGAATAATTGATAGGCAAAGAAGAAAAGGCATTCGATCAGCTCAATTTCTATTCCTTGGTTCTGCTTCCATAGAACTTCTTCAACAATCGAGTGAAACTTTGGCTGGGAGAATTACTTTTATGGAGCTCTTTCCTGTCGACATTAAAGAATATTTGGGTGAAGGCTATAATATAAACGCTCTAAATGATTTATGGTTAAAAGGCGGTTTTCCTGAAAGCTTAATTGCGGGGGAAGATCAAAGCCTTCAATGGAGATTTGATTTTATTAAGACTTATTTGGAAAGGGATATACCTTTACTGGGTCCGCGTCCCTGCAAACACCTTAGAGAGGTTTTGGACCATACTTGCCCATAATCAATGCAATCCAATCAATGCATCAAAACTGGCCGCGAACTTAGACGTATCAGGCACTACTATTGCAAGATACATTGACCTGCTTGTAGACTTGTTGCTAATTAGGAAGTTACCTCCATACACTACAAACGTCAAAAAAAGATTGGTCAAATCTCCAAGAATATATGTTCGGGATAGTGGTATTACACATGCCTTGCTGAACATCGAAACGATCAACGATTTGTTTGGGCATCCTGTGGTTGGGAAAAGCTGAGAGGGATTGGTTATTGAGAACGTTATTTCGACTTTGCCACAGCGTGTGCGGTATTACTATTATCGAACTTCAGGGGGTGCTGAAATTGATCTAATTCTTGAATTTGGGATCAATAAATTGTGGGCTATAGAGATTAAAAAAGGCTCGAACCTCACGCTGGGAAAAGGTTTTTATGAAGCATGCAACACGTTGAAGCCGGAAAGAAAATTTGTTATCCATTCTGGCGCAGACATGTTCCCCATGAGTGAAGAAATATCAGCGATATCGCTATCAGATTTTTTGGAGTTGCTCCTCAGCCTTTGAACGCTTGTCCAACCTTACTTCCTTTTGATTAGGATGGTTTAGGTTATCATTAATACACACACCCTATCACGAGGTATTGACTGGTCTCTTCTTCAAAACCACTGCTTCTGACAACACTCACACCGTTTTATTCATGGAAATATTTCCCCCTTTTCAACAAGACAAGTGCGCAGCCTGATCGTCCGTGATGGAAATGCCAAAATGGAGTTGCAGCGCATGCTTGTAGTCTTCCGGGCTGCGTAGTGTTTTGATCTGTTTGCTAGAACCACTTGTGAGAATTAATTTGTTCTTCGAAATGCTGCATCTGCCTGTTTCAGTGCGGATAGAGGTGAGCAATCCCTTCACAAACGGAGAGTTTTCAGAAGACTGGTGGTATTCAAACATGCTGAAAAAATCTTCAATCACTTTGGCCTCAGTAGTAAAGGTGTAAAGGGTTTTGAACTTGCTTCTCTTTCCTTCATTTTCACTTTGGAAAGACACTACTCCAAAGATTCCGTTCAATTCGATTTGATAGGCTTCTTTATCTTCGTAGTGAATGCATGAAATACCGTCTTTAATGGGGAGGGCTTGAGCAGCAAACTTGCCAAATCCTACATCGACCAAATGCTGCTGTTCATTCACGTGCACCAACAAAGCTAGGTGATCGTGCTCCCTTCCAAGTCGGCCGTTTTGATCCATCACCTGTGCTGAAATGAGTTGTACGCGATAGCCGAGGTGTTTCAGAAAAGAGGCAAAGAGGTGGTTGAGTTCATAACAAAAACCTCCACGACCGTCCAAGAGAACTTTCTTTCGAAGGACGGGCAGACTCAAATCGAGCGGGTTGCCCAATTGAATGTCTAAATTTTCAAAAGGAATGTGGGTCTGATGTGCTTGAATAAGTGCATTCAGTTGATCCAATGAAGGTTTACCTTTCGGTCTAAAACCGAGGCGTTCGAAATAAAGTTGATTCCAAGTTTGAATCAAATGGGCAGGCGCGTTGATGGTCACAGCAAAATCTTTTTCAGTAACTAAAAGACAATTTAAATTGAAAATCGTTGCCTCCTTAGCGTGAAAAAAAAGTTAAATCAATGCCATAAATAGAGAAAAATGGGAATTTCATCGAAGTATTTCTACCAAACATCGAGTTGGGGATTTAATATCGCCCATAGAAAAGGGAGGTTCTAACGCAGCGGTATAGAGCAGGAGTTGTAGCATAGCAACGTTTGATGATTAATATTAAGATTTCAATGGGCTTGCTCTATTTTTAGTGGTTTTTGGCTTGCTTAAAGATTTTTGAAGTTGTTGTGAAATGAGCATACTGAGGAGGGTATAGCACGTGAAAATGAAGAATCCCAGCTGCAGTTTAGAATTGTTAGTGGTGAAGATCTCGAGGCTTCCGCCGCTTTTTTCCAGTTGTGTGAGCTGGCTGTTGATCACTCCCCCAAACCCTAAATAAGCCATGAAGAGCGCCACTACCATAACGTCTGCCATCGACCATTTTCCCGATTTAAAAATGAAAAATTGAGCTATTCTACCGCGAGGAATGCGCTGAATCACTTGAGCCCAAGTACTTATGGTCAACTTCACCAATGGAAACACAATGCTAAAAAGTGCGATGAGGAGCGCCACCATGGCCAAAGCCGGATCGCCCTTTTCCACTAATAAAATCACCACATCCAAAATACTTTTACTCTGAAAAAAGATGATTTGATTTTCGAACAGCACCTTTTCGCCCATGAGAACAAATTCAAAACTACTGATGGTGGCTTCGATATCGATCATGGGCAGGGAAATGCCACCAAAGAGCAACACTCCAGCTAGGAGGGTGTACAAGGCCAATTCCCATCGGTTTGCGTTCGGAATTATGCACAAACCAAAAGCCACAAGAACACAAGTGAAAAGAAGGATGCTCAAGGTTTGGGCAGTTCGTTGGGCGTTTTTATGCAGCTGTATAATATGGGCCAAAGCACTATTGCGATCCCCCAATTCATACTTGTCGATAATTTCTTGCTGCAGCGTATAGTCCATGCTCCCAACGGTTTCATCAGCAAACTCGTTGATTTTTTTGATGATCAGTGCTTTGAGTTTTTCTTTGTTCTTGGGGTCGTTCAATGAATGAATGATGGTGCGAGAAAATTCTGGGACACGATTTCTAATCTTGTCGAAAGGCACAACGAAATCCGATACCGTTTGCCGAAAAAAGCCCTTGAGTCCTTCCTTGCGGTTCTCTTCGCGCAAAAGTACTTCTGCTTGGTTGATGACTTCGTGCAGGATATCTTCCGTCTTTTTTTGAAGTTCAGCTTCATTTTCAGGCGTTACTTCAAAGGCATTTACTTTTTCGGTGATGATTCTCGCAGCAATGGTTTTCCATTCGTCCACATTAAAAAGCCCGTATTTGATGTGTTGGAGTTCCACCTTTTCGGCTTTCAAAATACAGTTGTTCTGATTGATTTGATGAAGACGAAAGACGCAGGTACTGATAACCACAAGCAACAATGCAGCTATAGCGATTCTGAGGCGGAATTCGGTGAAAAGATTCATGCCTTAATGATACTAAATCGTGTTTAGATTTGGCCTATCGAATCAAAGTCACAAAACCCTCGATAATCTCTTCGGCAAATGGAATTGTTTTGATTTGGTAGATGTAGACTCCATCAGGAGCAAAATAATCACCATTCAGAACACTGCCATTCCACTGAACCTCACTGCCATTTGATTGATGAATCAATTCCCCCCAGCGGTTGAAAATGCAGAGTTCTAAGTTGGAATTACAGTCGTTACTCGGAGCAAACACGTCGTTGTTGCCGTCGTTGTTGGGTGTGAAGGTATTGGGCGCATAAATTGGGCAAGAGCAGTCGATTTCGTTCAAATCGATTGAGATGAAAGAAGTTTCACAGGCATTCGATCGAAGCAGCTCATAGCGTCCTGCCGAAAGACTCAGCACTTCTTCCACCACAGCCATCCCATCGAGTTCCCAAGCGTCCCAAGGTAGATTGAGTTCAATACGGAATTTCTCGTCTTCGCAAAGATCGGCTTCGATGTTTGTTTCTTCTGCGCTGAAATGGGGCAAATAAACCACCTCAAAGCTAGCCGTTGTGCTACATCCATTGAGGCTGGCACTTGCTGTAATGGTTCCACTGGTGTTGGTTTCAAAGGAGCTCGCCGTGCTTCCATCCATCCAAAGAAGCTCTCCCTCCGTTTCAGCAAGAAGAAGGGCTGTTTCATCAGGGCAGTAAAGGCTATCGCCCAATATGCTTAATGCTGGTGCGGGAAGGAAGTTCACCAAGATTTCATCGCTTGCACTGCAATTGCCTTGAGTGATTTCCAGAGCATAGATTCCGGGCTCAGTCACTTCGATGGAAGGTGCACTGCTCCCCGTGCTCCAAAGCGGATTGGCGTTGTTGATTTCCGGATTCAGGAGCACACTTGTGCCATCGCACACTTCGATATTATTCCCAAGTTCCAAAATGAGTGGTGCAATGAGAACTTCTATGCTCCCTTGCAACAGACAGCCGTTCGCATCGATTTCAAGGGTGTAGGTACCAGAATTCTCGGCAATAATGGACGATGTTGTTGCTCCCGTGTTCCAAAGATAGGTGTAAGCAGGTTCTTCCTCGGGTCCAATTACAATGGGTTCACAACTGCTCACGGAAGCAGGCAAATCCAACTGTGCTATTGAACTTTGTCCGGGTGGTATTTCCCAAATGTTATTCAAGCCAAAAAGCGCATTTCCCCCTTCTAGATCAAGTCCGTTGTGCTGATAATCGCATGCTGCCCCTGGGGTATTTGGGTTATTGATCACACCCAAACTATTACCGTCCTTAGCGAGGTACAATTTACCATTGGGAGCGAGCTTGATGGACCCCATGCTCTGCGGAACCGGTGAACTGTGCAATTCCGTTTGACTTGCAGCGATATCTGCCGTTGAATTGCTGGAGATATCAAATTGATACAAGCGATTGGGTATAACCTGCTCGGTACTCCACGTTCCGATATAGAGCAATTCTTCGTTGGGAGAGAACGAAACGCCAAATGGATAGTCGAGATTAGGGAGGCTTAGCACGTTGCTGATCTCTCCAGTAGTGTTGTCAAAATCGAAAAGTTCAACGGCTCCATCGTTTTGATTCTGAACAGAACAAAGCCGGGTTCCACTCAAATTTGCTTTCAATTCGCCCCTTGTGTTCACACTGTTGTTGGTATTTCCGTGTACACTGCCAATTTCAAAACTTTGTGGAATGGGATTCACACCATTTTCATTGACTTCAAAAACCAAAAAACGGTTGTTGAGGTATTCATGAGTGATGATCCAAAAACCCAAACCATTGCCTTTGGGCACCGTACAGATTTTTTCGGTCATGGGAGAATCAACCAAGGTGGTGATAGAGCTTACTTGACCAAGTCCGCCATTGAGGTCCATGTTCACGCTTGCATATTGAAAATCGTACGATCCCGTGCCTTGAATATCAGAAGTGAAGATATAGTATTCGTTGTTTGAAGGGTTTTTCGCCAGCGCTACTTGTGTAAGGGTAGAAAGTTCTCCTAGAGGGAAAGTAGGATCATAAAATGCATTGCTGATTTGGCCGTTCAGCATGAGGTTATGATTTCGATCCCAGACAAAATCACCATTGGTATAAAACTGTAAAACGCCCTGATCGTCACTGATCGTTGCTACTCCTTCAAAACCAATTTGCGAGCCTTGAACAATTTGAGGTTCGCATCCCCCCCAATCGATGCCAACTCCGTCTTCACCAAAATACCAAAAACGATCTTGTTGTCCTGATGCTCGAAATGAGATCAAAGAAAGAAAAACAAATAAGACGTTAAATAGGGCCTTGCGCATAGCTTCATAACCAATTTTTAATCATGGTGTTCTGATGGACTCATCCTTTCTTCTGTGCAGAACACTCATTGAAAAAGGAGACTGACTCATTCCAAGGGTGTTTTCTCTGATATGATCTGGACTTTTGACCAAAACTAAAAACGATGAAAACGAAATTATTTTGTCTTGGCTTCTTAGCCGTGAGTCTGCTTTTGGGATCTTGTAAGAAGGACGAGGAAGAGAGCCGGGGTCCGGCAAACTCGGGCAGTGGTGGATTATACGGAGTAATTACCACGCCCGAAGGATGCAGCTTCGAAATTACTTACCCCGATGGAACCACAGAGACGCGCACCGGAACATCCGTATCAGGGTGGAGCGGCGGACAATTATTGAACTTGAATTTTTTCAGACAGTTGAGCTTGTACGATGGCCAAGACAGTTGGTTTCTGCGCTTCAGCCTTCCACAAGGGAGTGATTGGGAAGCAGAGGTCTTGGGAACACATGATTTATATTCCATCCCTTTTCTGCTTCAATGGTCGGCAGACATGGATGAAAAAGTGGTTGAATTCTATTCTCCAGGAAACGATGAAATTCAAGGGAACAGTTATGGAACGGTAGAAATTGTGCCCAATATTCAAACGGGAGGGCTCACTTATGATCTTTGGGGCTCTGTAGATGCAAGCTTCACTGTTTACGGACAAACCACCACGGTTTCGGGGGTGTTTTGGGCACAAGAAATTGATTAAGATATCGTTAACTACTCTATGGGTTTGGTAGAGTAAAAAGAATGTGCTATACTTGCATTATGATTTTGAACACAAATACATGCTGCTGTTGTTTTCCCTCTCGGAGGTAAGCGCTAGCGTGTATTATAAGATATAGCATGAAGCCCTACCTCTGATCCAGGTGGGGCTTTTTATTTTGGTTAATTACAGATCGATTATTAAACGATGAACACATTGAATTCCTCTTGTTGCAAGTGCTGTTGTCTTACTGAACTGGTGAGAAGGGAAAACTAATGCTTGTTTATTAACAAAGATCAGGGCTCTTCTTCACAGTTGAGCCCTTTTTTTATCCCTGAAAAACGAATAACTAAACATAGACTCATGACCATTCAACAAAACTTTAAACACGAACAGCAGATTGCTCGCTTGCAAGCACTGGAAGAGCTGTCTTACTATGTAGGGAACACACCCTTGTACCCCATCACCAAGATGCACAAAAACACTAAGGTAAAGGTGTTTGCCAAACTGGAATGGCAGCAATTTGGCGGAAGCGTCAAGGCTCGTCCGGCCTTCAACATCCTGTGGAATGCGGTAAAAGAAGGTGTTCTCGCACAAGACCAACGGCTTTTGGATGCGAGCTCCGGAAATACGGGTATTGCCTATGCTGTTTTTGCAGCAGCAGCTGGAATTCCACTTACGCTTTGCGTGCCGGAAAATGCTTCTAAAGAACGCAAACAACTGCTCAAATCTCTTGGTGCTGAAGTGATCTATACGAGTCCGTTCGAAGGAACCGACGGTGCGCAACGAGTGGCAAAAGACCTTCAGAGTGCCAACCCCGAACTCTATTATTATGCCGATCAATACAACAACCCTTGGAATTGGCAAGCCCACTTCAACGGAACAGCCCAAGAGATTCTTGAACAAAGCGAGGGAAAGGTGACTCACTTTATCGCAGGTTTGGGAACCACAGGGACCTTCACGGGAACGGGAAAGGCATTGAAAGCCTACAACAACGATATTCAGCTCGTTGCGCTTCAGCCCGAAAGTGCATTGCACGGATTGGAGGGATGGAAGCACTTGGAAACAGCGAAAGTACCGGGAATTTTCGATGATCAGTTGGCCGATGAAACCCGAAGCGTTGATAGCGAAGGTGCTTTTGAAGTGTTGTCACAAGTGGCGCGCTTGGAAGGACTCACCATTTCACCATCTGCTGCAGCAAATTTATCGGCCGCACTTCAATTGGCGGAAGAATTGGATGAAGGAGTGGTTGTTACCGTTTTTGCCGATGATCAATCGAAGTATAGCGACATCATCGCACAACATTTAAAGCAGTAAAAAAATGGCTCATCTGATTCTATACAAAGCAGTGAGTGAATCCATGAAAGAAGCGGCTTTGAAGGCTTTTCCGAACGAGTGCTGCGGTTTCTTTTTTGGCCATGAGATTGCTGAAGACCGGGTAGTGCAAGAGGTAATGCCCGTTGAAAATAGCAAAGAAGGCGATCAACGCAGACGTTTTTCCATCAACCCGAAAGACTATATGGAAGCGGAAAAACGAGCTTTAGCACTGGACATGAGTTTGCTTGGGGTGTATCATTCCCATCCCTCTCATCCTGCTATACCTTCAGAACACGACTTGAAACAAGCGCTGCCCTGGTTCAGTTACATCATCCTTTCGGTGGAACAAGATGGGGTGAAGAACACCACTTCCTGGCAACTGGATGCAGCGAGAAAATTTGAACAAGAAACACTAAAACAACTTTAAAATGGCACAAGTAATTATTCCCACACCGTTGCGGAAATTCACCAACGCTCAAGCGAGATTCGAAGCCGATGGAAACACGGTTCAAGACGTTCTTTTGGCTTTGAGCACGAAATATGAAGGACTCAAAACCCATCTGTTGGATGACAAAGGCGAACTGAGGTCTTTTGTTCGAGTATATTTGGGTGACGAGGACATCAACGTACTTCAAAAAGAAGCTACGCCCATTCAAAAAGATAGCATTATTTCAATCATTCCGGCAATTGCTGGAGGAAGCCAATAGTCATGGAAAAGATCAACTTCAGCAAAGAAGAATTAGAACGCTATAGCCGGCATCTCATTTTGCCTGAATTCAATATTGAGGGTCAGAAAAAATTAAAGGCGGCGAAGGTATTGGTTGTTGGCTCTGGTGGCTTGGGCAGTCCTTTGCTCCTCTACCTCGCAGCTGCGGGAGTGGGAAACATTGGGATCGTGGATTTTGACCGCGTGGATGAATCGAACCTTCAACGACAGGTGCTTTTTGGGATTGACGACATCGGCGTTCCTAAAGTGGAAGCAGCGAAACGACGATTGGAAAAGCTCAACCCACACATCAACATTCGGACTTACAACACCTGGCTGACCAGCGAAAATGCCTTGGAAATCATCAAGGATTACGATGTGGTGGCCGATGGTACGGACAACTTTCCTACGCGTTATTTGGTGAACGATGCCTGCGTGCTGTTGGACAAGGTGAATGTGTATGCGAGCATTTATCGCTTCGAAGGACAAGCCTCCGTGTTCAATGAGTTGTTGGAAGACGGAAGCAGAGGTCCGAATTATCGCGATTTGTTTCCAACACCACCTCCTCCAGGTTTGGTTCCGAGCTGTGCGGAAGGCGGAGTGATTGGCGTTCTTCCCGGAATTTTGGGCTCGCTTCAAGCAAACGAAGTAATCAAAGTGCTTACGGGAGTAGGAGATACCCTCAGCGGACGATTATTTCTGTTTGATGCGGCAAGTTTTGAGACCCGGACAGTGAAGGTGCACAAATCGCCGGAGAACCCGCTAACAGGAGATCACCCAAGTCAAAAAGGCTTGATTGATTATCAGCAGTTCTGTTCAGGTGGTTTGGATGCGGAAACAGCGGCGAATGAAAGATCCACTGCTGAAATCAAATCCCTTTCAGTGGAGGAATATCTGGCCATTCGTACAAGTGGAGAGGCGCACCAATTGATTGATGTGCGAGAACCTTTTGAGTATGAAATTGCAGAAATGGGTGGGGAGTTGGCACCTTTAGGACAGATTGAAGCGTACGTCGATCGCATAGCAAGAGACCGAAAGGTGATTGTGCACTGCAAAGCGGGAAAACGTTCTGCAGATGCGATTGAACGATTGCAAACGGCTTTTGGTTTAGACAACCTGTATAACCTGGAAGGAGGAATCTTGGCTTGGGCTGAAAAGGTGGATGCTGACTTGGCGAAATACTGAGCGGCGTCCACTCCCTTTCTGGAAAGGATCAATGATTTTGGTTAAGATTGGGAAAACGTTCCCGAAAATGAAGGCACTATTGGATGGTGCCTTTTTTTCTTGGCTGAAGGAAAGTTCAGGTGTAAAAAAAGCCCCCAATGCGGGAGCTTTTAAGATGAATTTTCCTTTATCGATTATAAACCGAGAAGCACTTCTGCCGGACTCTTGGATCCGAACAACATGCGTTCTGGGTTTTCGAGCATTTCTTTCACTTTCACCAAGAAGCTTACGCTTTCTTTACCATCGATGATGCGGTGATCGTAGCTCAATGCCAAGTACATCATCGGTCGGATCACCACTTGTCCGTTTTCAGCTACCGGACGTTGCACGATATTGTGCATGCCCAAGATGGCGCTTTGTGGTGGGTTGATGATTGGGGTGCTGAGCATGGATCCAAAAACACCACCGTTCGTGATGGTAAAGGTTCCTCCGGTCATCTCATCAATCGTGATCTTTCCATCGCGAGCTTTGATAGCCAATCTTTTGATCTCCGCTTCAATCTCTGCCAAGCCCATTTGCTCTGCATTTCTCACCACAGGAACCATGAGTCCTTTGGGTGAACTTACCGCAATACCGATATCGGCATAATCGTGGAAAATAATCTCCTTTCCATCGATCATTCCGTTTACCGCGGGGAAGAGTTCCAATGCGGTGGTGACCGCTTTGGTGAAGAAGGACATGAATCCGAGATTCACACCGTGCACGTCGCGGAAAGTTTCTTTGTATTTGGAGCGCATGTCCATGATGGGCTGCATGTTCACCTCGTTGAATGTTGTGAGCATTGCCGTTTCGTTTTTCACTGAAACCAAACGTTCAGCGATTTTGCGACGAAGGCTGGACATTTTTTCGCGCTTTTGCTCACGGCTTCCGCCCCAAGTAGTAGCGGCATTGCTGTCAAACCCTGCGCTCATCGCTTGAACAACATCTTGCTTGGTAATTCTACCGTCTTTGCCCGTACCTTGAATTTGCTGGGCGCTCACGTTGTTCTCCTTCATGATTTTAGCCGCAGCCGGAGATGCGTGTCCGCTAGCATACGTTTTCGCAGGTCCTGGATTGGGTGCTTTTTCTTGAGGAGCGGGTGCTTCTTCTTTCGGGCTTTCTTTGGCAGGAGCCTCGGTTTTGCTCTCTGGTTTTGCAGCTCCTTCAGGCTGAGCTGCATCTGTATCAATGAGGCAAACCACATCACCTACTGCTACGGTATCTCCCTCCTCTGCTTTTAGGGTAATCACTCCGGATTCCTCAGCAGGGAGTTCCAAGGTGGCTTTGTCTGAGTCCACCTCGGCAATGGTTTGATCTTTTTCAACCCAGTCGCCATCGCTGACCAACCACGTTGCAATTTCCACTTCTGATATTGATTCACCTGGTGAGGGAACCTTCATTTCCAATATTGGCATATCGGTTTTTTTTTAAGCGTTCACCTTTGCGAAGGCGAACAATTGATTCATCAATACTTTTTGTCTTTGTTCATGGATTTTTGGCGAACCTGCCGCCGGACTTCCACTCGCTGGTCTGGCAATGACTTCAATTGGACCCACTTTGAAGGTGCGAAGGATGTAGCTCCATGCTCCCATGTTCTCGGGTTCTTCTTGCATCCAAATGAGTTTGCAATCTTTTTGATACTCTGCCAAAACCTTCTTGATTTCTTGTTCTGGGAAGGGGTACAATTGCTCCAAACGCACAATGGCCATGTTGTCTCCACTGTTGTTTTTCTCCTTCTCTTCCAAGATGTCGTAGTAGGTTTTTCCGGTACAGAACACCACGGTATCCACCTCTTTATTGTTCACGAATGGATCATTCAGCACCGTCTGGAAGCCTCCTTTGCTCATTTCTTCAATGCTTGAAGTAGCTTTAGGGTATCTCAAAAGTTTTTTCGGGCTGAAGACAATCAATGGTTTTCTGAACGTGCGCTTCACTTGCTCACGAAGTAAGTGGAAATAGTTGGCTGGCGTGGTAACGTTTACCACCCGCATGTTGTCTTCTGCACACAGTTGCAAGAAACGCTCCATGCGTCCACTCGAGTGTTCTGAACCCATTCCTTCATATCCATGAGGAAGGAGCATCACCAATCCGTTTTGGGTTCTCCACTTATCTTCTGCTGCCGAAATGAATTGGTCGATGATGATTTGAGCACCGTTGTTGAAGTCGCCAAATTGCGCTTCCCAAATGGTCAATCCTTGGGGCGAACCAAAGGCATACCCATAATCGAAACCAAGAACACCGTATTCAGACAACAAGGAATTGTAGATCGAGAGCTTTGCTTGCTTATCGCTCAGGTGGTTGAGTGGGATGATTTCCTCTTCATCCTCTTCCGTTTTCACAACGGCGTGTCGGTGAGAGAAAGTACCTCGTTCTACATCCTGACCAGAGATTCGCACTGGATGACCTTCATTGAGCAAGGTAGCATAGGCGAGCATTTCTCCCATGGCCCAATCGAGGTTGTCATCTTCGATCATTTTGATACGATCTTTGAGCAGCTTTTCGATCTTCCGGAAGAATTTTTTCCCTTCTGGAAGGGTACTCATCTTCACTCCAAGTGCTTTTAATGTTTTTACAGGAACTCCTGTTTTCACCACTTTGCTGACATCGTCACTAGTTGCGGGTGGATAGGCTTTCCACGTTTCTTCTAAGAAGTGCTTAACGTAGGCTTTCGAAATTTCCTTTGCTTCTTCGTAGTGCTTGTCCAGCTCAGCCTCAAGATCTTTCTGAATTTTTTTGCCATAGGCTTCATCCACCACTTGCTCTTCCATCAATTGTTTGAGGTAGATTTCTCGTGGGTTTTCGTGCTTGGCAATGGCTTTGTACAACTTGGGCTGAGTGAATTTTGGTTCATCTCCTTCGTTGTGACCATATTTTCGGTATCCGAGCAAATCAATGAACACATCGCGATTGAACTCTTGACGATATTCTAAGGCAATTCTCACGGTTTGGATCACTGCTTCAATGTCGTCTGCGTTCACGTGGAACACGGGAGATAGGGTCGTCTTAGCAATATCAGTACAATACGTTGAAGAGCGTCCGTCCAAGTAATTGGTGGTGAAACCAACTTGGTTATTGGCCACAATGTGCATGGTTCCGCCGGCGCGGTAACCGTCCAATTGCGCCATTTGGATGATTTCATACACCACTCCTTGCGCCGCAATGGCTGCATCTCCATGGACCAAAATTGGTACAATGGATTTTTCATCGCCCAAATAGTGATCAATCTTTGCTCTACTTAGTCCCAAAGCCACAGGATCAACGGCCTCCAAATGTGAAGGGTTGGGCATGAGGGTGAGATGAACTTCTTTGCCCGTATCTGCGATGAGGTCGGTACTGTAGCCCAGGTGATACTTCACATCACCATCAAAGGTGCTGTCTTCATCGTAATCTTTCCCATCAAATTCGGCAAAGATTTCTTTGTAGGGCTTGTTGAAGATGTGCGCTAGGGAGTTCAATCTTCCTCGGTGCGCCATTCCAACGATAAATTCTTTTGCCCCCATGTTGGATCCGCGTTCCACGATGTCGTCCATGGCAGCAATCAAGCTTTCCAAACCTTCAACAGAAAAACGCTTTTGCCCAACAAATTTCTTCTGCAAAAATTGCTCAAAAACCGTTGCCTGGTTGAGCTTCTTGAGGATGTGTTTCTTTTCGGCTTCCGTGAGTTTTACCCTGTTCTTCACCTCGATCTTATTTCTTATCCAAGCCACGCGCTCGGGATCTTCGAGGTACATGTACTCTACTCCAATAGAATCGCAGTAGGTTTCATTCAGATGGGTGATGATGTCTTTGAGCGTTGCCGGACCAATTCCGACTTCGTCTCCGGCTTGAAACACTGTGTCGAGATCTTTATCGCTCAACTCAAAGTTGGCAAGATCAAGGGTTGGGGTATAGGTTCGTCTTGCTCGAACGGGGTTGGTTTTGGTGAAGAGGTGTCCGCGAGTTCGATAGGCGTGAATGAGGTTCAACACGCGAAATTCCTTCGGCATGTTCTCAGGAACGAGTGCTTCGTCGTCATAGTTGGTTCTGGCAAATTCAAAACCTTCAAAGAAGGAACGCCAGCCAGGTTCTACCGATTCGGGGTTGTTTTTATACTGTCGATACAGCTCATCAATGGCGTTTACATCGCCGTTGCTTAAATAGGAATATTTGTCCATTCGAGGATACGTCTTACGGGTAAGCGATTATACAAAGTTAAGAACTCTGAGATGAAGTTCCATCGATTGTTCTTTTTTGTGACCATGTTTCTCTAAGCTCAATTTTTTGTGCTTCTCTCAGCAAAATGAGCTTGGCCAATTCTTCTGCTACGTTGCCTGTGTTTTCGGGTTTCAGGAGGAGGTCAAAACGTTCTTGAGGAAGGTCTATTCGGTAGCACCAACGAAGCAATTTTTGCATGTTTTTCTCGAGAAGAACGTCCACCACGTTGCTAACAGCACTTAGCATTTGCTGTAATGGTTCAGCTCCCTTGGCCATATCCACTTCAAAAACATCCTCACCAAAGTCTTTGTTGAGCTGGAGGATCACTTTTTCAAAATTGGCTTTTTCGGGCCATGCTACACTCATGCTTAATTCCTTGCTCATGCATTAATTTTCTCTCACCATGAGGGAGCGTGCAAATGCTTCGAAGAAATGAAAAGCTTCAGAGGAGATGCCGGCAGCTTTGAGATGCTTCATGGCGGTGTTGTAATACTCTTCCATGGTGGATTGAATTTCTTTATCCACGTTCAACTTCATATAAAGTGATTTGAAGAAGTTTACTTTTTCTGAATTGGTGTCGCGTTTTCCAATCCATGGTTCGATGGCCATAAGATCTTCGTTGCTTGCTTTTTCCATGCAGCGAATCCAGAGGTAGGTTTTTTTGTCCGAAAGGATGTCACCTCCCACTTGTTTTCCAAATTTTTCAGGATCACCAAAGGCGTCCAGGTAGTCGTCTTGCAACTGAAAGGCGATGCCCATGGATTCACCAAAACGATAGAGGTGCTCTGCCGAATCTTCACTTGCACCACCGAGAATGGCTCCCATTTTCAGCGCTGCGGCCAAAAGAACAGAGGTTTTGAGTCGGATCATTTCCAAGTATTCGTCCAGATGAACATCGTCCCGCACTTCAAAATCCATGTCGAGTTGCTGACCTTCACATACCTCAAGAGCGGTAGTATTGAACAAGGGGAAGAGTTGTGGTAGAAGGCTTGGTGAACAAGCAGCCAAATGCTCGTAGGCCTGCACAAGCATGGCATCTCCGCTCAAGATGGCGGTGTTTGCGTTCCATTTCTCGTGCACGGTTGTTTTTCCTCTGCGGAGAGGAGCCTCGTCCATGATGTCATCATGCATCAAGGTAAAGTTGTGAAAAACCTCTACGGCCATTGCAGCGGGAACGGCCTTTTGGCTTTCCTGGGCATAGGCGTCACATGCAGCCAATACCATGAGGGGTCTTAGGCGTTTTCCTCCTAAAGACATCATGTAAGTGATGGGTGCGTACAGGGGAAAATCGGGCTGATGGGCGTTGTAGGCCTCCAGTGCAGGCTGGAATTCTTTTTGGTAGAGTGTGGCCAGTTTGGTCTGGTAATCCATGGTACTTGTAGCTGCGTTCATCAATCTTTGTGCTTCAACTGGCTCATGAGGTAATCGCCATACCCGGAGTTTAAGAGGGGAAGGGCGAGTGCTTGAAGCTGCTCATCGTCGATGTAATTCATCCTCCAAGCCACTTCTTCAATACAACCAATTTTTAATCCTTGGCGTTCTTCAATGACCTGAACATATTGTCCTGCTTGCATCAAGGAGGCAAAGGTACCGGTGTCGAGCCAAGCGGTTCCACGATTCAATTTGGATACTTGGAGCTTTCCTGCTTTGAGGTAGGCGAGGTTGACATCGGTAATTTCGTATTCTCCTCTAGCGCTGGGTTTCAATGCTTCGGCAATGGAAACAACGTTGTTATCATAATAATACAATCCAGGGACCGCGTAGTTCGATTTGGGTGATTTTGGCTTCTCTTCGATGGATAGCGCTTTTTGATTTTTGTCGAATTCTACCACCCCATAACGTTCGGGATCGCTGACGTGATAAGCGTAAACCATCGCGCCTTCAACCTCACTGTTGGCACGAAGGAGTTTTCCAAAACCTTCACCATAAAAGATGTTATCCCCGAGAATCAGCGCTACTTTGTCATTTCCGATAAATTCTTTTCCAATAACAAAAGCTTGTGCCAACCCGTTGGGAACGGCTTGTTCTGCATAGCTGAAATTGCAACCGAGCTGACTCCCATCACCCAGAAGCTTTTGAAATCCGGGAAGGTCGTGAGGGGTAGAAATGATAAGGATGTCTTTGATTCCGCTGATCATGAGTGTTGACAAAGGATAGTAGATCATCGGTTTGTCGTACACCGGCATCAGTTGCTTGCTGAGTGCTCTTGTAAGTGGGTAGAGTCGGGTTCCGCTTCCTCCAGCTAAAATGATTCCTTTCATGCCTACAAGTTATTCATTATCGCCGTCTTTCTTCACTTGAAGTTCATCCAGCTCAATGTCTTCTTCCTCATCAATGATTTCCAAGAAAGGCTCTGAAAACGCTTTGGTGGTGATGTACCGTTCAAAGCTGAGCAACAACGATGGCAGCAGAACGAGATTGGCAAACATGGCTACAAGGAGGGTTACGCTCACCAATACACCCAATGCTCGAGTGCCGTCGAATTCCGATGCCGCAAACATGGTAAAGCCGAAAAACAAGACGATGGAGGTGTACATCATGGACACTCCCGTTTCTTTTACTGCATTCAATACCGAGGCTCGAATGTTCCAAGCCTTCATGCTGAGCTCTTGTCGGTACTTGGCCAAAAAGTGAATGGTATCGTCCACAGAAATTCCAAAGGCAATGCTGAACACCAAGATCGTCGAGGGTTTGATGGGGATACCAAAATAACCCATAATGGCAGCAGTGAAAATCAAAGGAACCAAGTTGGGAAGTAGGGCAATGAGCACCATTCTCATGGAGCGGAACAGCAAAAACATGATGCTCGCAATGACGCAGATGGCCAGCGCCAAACTGATGAGAAGGTTTTTTACCATGTACGAGGTGCCTTCGAGGTAAACCACGCTCGTTCCCGTGAGGGTTACTTTGTATTTGTCGGGTGGAAAGATGGAATCGATTCTCGGACGAAGTTCTTCCAGCAAGGACTCCATTTCAATGGTCCCAATGTCTGCAACTTGGGTGCTGATTCTTGTGCTTTTTCGCGTGCTATCGATGAAGGTGTTTTCTCCGCCTTTCGTATCGTAGTCTCCTTGGATGTACGGACCAATAAAGCTTTCTTCACTTCGGGTGATGAGGGTGTATTTTTCTGGATTTCCGTTGTAAAAGGCCTGTTTAGCAAATTTGCTCGCATCAACAATGCTCAATGATTTTGAAAACTCGGGGTATTCGGTCAAGAGTTCTTGCAGCTTCTCTAAGCGCCTCAAGTTGGCTCTTTTGGTGATTTGGCCTGGCTTTTCGGTTTCTACCAAAACTTCAAACGGCATTACTCCGTTGTATTTGTCTTCAAACCAACGCAGGTCGGTAATCACTTTGTCTGACTGTGGCAAATCATCCACCACATTTCCGGTGGTTTGCATCAAACTGATTCCGTAAATACCACCGATGATAATGCCCGCGGTAATGAGGTACACCACTTTTCGGTGGTTGACCACCATGTTGACCAACTTATTCACGACCAAGAAGAGCCATTTGCGATCGAGGTGACGAACGTGTTTTCTCTTTGGTGGCGGGAGGAAACTGAAAACCGTGGGGATGGTGAGTATGGAGATGAGGAAAACAGCAAAAATGTTGACCGCTGCAATCACCCCAAACTCCTGCAAGAGATTGCTTTCAACAAAAATAAAGGTGGCAAAACCAAGTGCTGTGGTGGCATTGGTGAGAAGGGTGGCATTACCGATTTTGATGATCACCCGACTAAGGGCCTTGGTTTTATTCCCGTGTTTTTTGAATTCCGAGTGGTACTTGTTGAGGAGGTAGATGCAGTTGGGCACACCAATCACAATCATGAGCGGTGGGATCAGTCCCATCAATACTGACACCGGGTAATCGAAAAGCGCAATGAAGCCTAAAGACCAAGTTACTGCGATTCCAACCACCGTCATGCACACCAGCATCACCCCGAAATTCCTAAAGAATAAAAGGAGAAGAATGGCCGTCACCAAAGCCGCCAAGAGCACAAATAATTTCAACTCAGACTTCACCTTGTTCATCATTGAGGTTCGGATGTAAGGCAATCCGCTAACATAGGTCTTAATGCCCGTCTCAGCCTCAAAGGTGTCGATGTGATCGAGAATGATTTCAACCGAAGGCCCACGATCTTCAGAGTTGAACAAAGACGCCTTCATGAAAATCATCATGATGCTCGAAGGGTCTTGGTCTTGATAGAGCAACCCCTCATAGAAAGGCAGTTGCTTCATCTCATAAATGGCGCTATCCACCTCCGCTTGGGTTGTTGGTCTGCCCGAAAGCAAAGATTCAAATTCAAAGAGGCGTTCTTCTTCATTTTTCACCACTTTGAAACTGTGAGCAATGGAAAAAACACTGTCCACTGCAGAAGTAGGAACTTGAGTGATGACGCCGTTTTCTTCCGTCGCTACGGGCACAGTAACTTTCCGAAAGGTATTGGCGAGATCGTACCACTTCTGAAATTTTTCGAGTTCGTAAAGCGACTCGTCTTCAACTCCAAGAATGATGACATTTCCCCCCTCTCCAAAGGTGTCAACAAAGCGTTGATATTCGATATAAGTGCTGTCGTGTTTGGGCAGAAGTCCTGCAAACTCATAGCTCATTCGCACTTGGGTTCCCTTCCATGCCATGAAAGCAGTTATGGCCAACAAGATGATCAGGATGGGCACGCGTGAGCGCAGAATGAAAGAAGCAATTTTAGTCCACATGAAGGAACAAAAGGGTAGGTCGGGACAATTCACCGACGGATTTGGGCACAAAGAAACAAAATATCCATAGAGAAACGAAGAGGAAGTTGGGATGATTGCAAGGGGATTCTTGCTAACTTTGTCACACAAAAGAAACAATTTCCATGGAAAAATTTGATGTGGTCGTAATCGGTTCGGGCCCTGGAGGATATGTTGCCGCCATCCGATGTGCACAATTAGGAATGAAAACCGCTATCGTTGAACGTTACAACACGCTTGGAGGAACCTGTTTGAACGTAGGTTGTATCCCATCGAAAGCTTTGTTGGACTCATCAGAGCACTACCACCAAGCAAAGGAGCAATTTAGCGAACACGGTATTGGCTTGGATAATTTGACGGTGGACATGCCCCAAATGATCAAACGAAAAGGTGAAGTTGTTGCCCAAACCACAGCGGGAATTGATTTCTTGATGGCCAAAAACAAGATTGAAGTTTTTCACGGACACGGTTCTTTTGTTAAAGCAAATGAGATCTCGGTGAAGCATGACGATGGTAAAGAAACCTTGCTCTCAGCAGCAAAAACCATCATCGCAACGGGCTCAAAACCCTCTTCGCTCCCCTTCATCACTATTGATAAGAAAAGAGTCATCACTTCTACTGAAGCTTTGGAACTTCAAAAGGTTCCGAAGAAAATGGTGGTGATTGGCGGTGGAGTAATCGGTCTCGAATTGGGGTCGGTTTACGCACGTTTGGGAACCGAAGTAAGCGTGGTTGAGTACATGGACAGCATCATTCCTACCATGGACAAAGCCATGGGTAAAGAGCTCATGCGTTCCATGAAAAAAATTGGTGTAAAGTTCTTGTTGAGCCATAAAGTAAAAGCGGTGGAGGCTGGAGCGCGTTCGGTAACCGTGAAGGCGGATGATAAAAAAGGACAGGAAGTTGTTTTGAAAGCGGATTATTGTTTAGTGGCGGTTGGAAGACATGCTTACACGGAGAATCTTGGCTTGGAGAACATCGGAGTGAGTACTGACGAGCGCGGAAGAATTGAGGTGGACCAGCATTTGCAAACCAAAATTCCAGGGGTTTATGCCATTGGCGATGTCATCAAAGGCGCAATGTTGGCGCACAAGGCAGAAGAAGAAGGGGTTTTTGTGGCTGAACACATTGCCGGACAAAAACCGCACATCAACTATTTGCTCATTCCAGGAGTGGTGTACACTTGGCCAGAAGTTGCCAGCGTGGGATATACCGAAGAGCAGTTGAAAGAAAAGGGAATGGCTTACAAGTCGGGCTCTTTCCCATTCAAAGCGAGCGGACGAGCGCGTGCGAGCATGGATACTGATGGTTTGGTTAAGGTGCTTGCAGATAAGGAAACCGATGAGATTTTGGGAGTGCATATTTGCGGACCACGAGCTGCGGATATGATCGCCGAGGCAGTGGTGGCCATGGAGTTTAGAGCAAGTGCAGAAGACATTTCACGGATGAGTCACGCTCACCCAACCTTCACTGAAGCATTGAAAGAAGCGGCTTTGGCTGCAACGGATAACCGCGCACTCCACGTTTAGTGGAAACCATTTGCAGACCCAGTTGTTGAACTGATTATGAAAAAAAGAACCGGAGTTCTCATTTTGAATTTGGGAACACCCGATGCCCCAACTCCTGGGGCGGTGGGAAGATATTTGAGTGAATTTTTGGGTGATGGACGGGTGATTGATATCCCATATATCCCCCGAAAAATATTGGTGAATGGAATCATTTCTCCAACGCGGAGATTCAAGTCGAGTGCGGAATATAAAAAAGTGTGGACCGAAAAAGGATCGCCTTTGCTCCTTTACACGATTGAACTGCTCGAAAAACTGAAAGACCGTTTTAAGGGAGAAGATATTGAAGTGGAGATGGCCATGCGCTACCAATCTCCAAGCATGGAGGAGGTGCTCGGGAGGATGCAAAAAGCCAATTATGATAAGTTGGTGATCGTTCCGCTCTATCCGCAATATGCTTCGGCCACAACGGGGTCAACCATTCAAAAGGCCATGGAAATTATTTCCAAGTGGTACGTCATTCCAGAAGTGAGCATGGTGAGCCAGTTTTACGACGATGCCCGCTACATTGATACCATTGTTGAGATTGCAAAACCTTTCGATTTGAAGGCCTATGATCATATTTTGTTTAGCTATCATGGTTTGCCTGAGCGACAAGTAGATAAGGTGTATGAAGACCGAAAGTGCTCCAATCACAGTTGTGAAACGGAAATCAATGAAGAGAACAAGTTTTGTTATAAGGCGACATGTTACGCAACAACTCGTCTCTTGGCTGAGAAGCTTGGCTTGTCTGAAGACGAATACACCGTTTGCTTTCAATCGCGATTGGATAAAAAGTGGTTGCGGCCTTTCAGTGACGATGTGATCAAAGATTTGGCAGAAAAAGGAGCCAAAAAACTACTGTTCTTCAGTCCGGCTTTCGTAGCAGATTGCTTGGAAACAACCGTGGAGATTGGAGAGGGCTATCTTGAGGAGTTTCAGGAGATGGGAGGCGAGTCGTTGGATTTGGTGCCCAGTTTGAATGCGCACCCGATGTGGGTGGATTGTGTTGAAGGACTCATTAGGGAGCGATTGTAGATGTTCATAAAATCCGAAACGGCCACCCTTTGGCAGCCGTTCCGTTGATCATCTGAAATAACTCCGTTAGCTACGTCGCCGAACGGCAACGTTGAGAGTCGCAAACACTTTGGCATATTCCATGCCGAAGCGCATGTGAGGAGTGTAATGGACTGATAAATAGCTGATTGAGGTTTTTAGGTAAAAAGCCATTTTTCCCAAAAAGAACCATTTTTCCCAAATTGAAACAAAACAACCTGTTTGAGACAGGTGTAAACATCTTAGAATCTCGTGAACGTATTTTTCCCCAATCTTTCTTCCATCGACTTGCCGGTGTTTTACTTGCACGACGGGACTTACAGTGAAAGATCCATTCTTGGAGTGGGGGTTAAAAGTAGCATTCGATTGAGTGATTCGAGTGATGCAGTTTTTACTCTATTTGATGCTTTCATTCAGAAGCCCGGTTGGAAAATGGGTTACTTTTCCTACAATTTGAAGAACCGCCTGGAACGTTTGGAATCGCCCAAATTCAACCCGCATTCCATGCCAGACTTGTTTTTCGTGCAACCGGAAATGGTTTTTGAGTTGTCAAAAGGGGAGTTGGAGGTTTTGGAGGGAAAACATCATCCCGATTTGAAAAAGGTGATCCACGCCATTACACAAGCTAGCGATGATCCTCAGGTCAATGAGGTACATCTGCAAGCAAGAACCAGCAGGGAAGCGTATTTGGATGATTTGAAACGCATCAAAGCCCACATCCAGCAGGGCGATATTTATGAGATGAATTATTGTCAGGAGTTTTTCAACCACGATGCGCTCATTGATCCCTTTTCAGTTTACCGCAGGGTGCATGAGGCAACACAGGCCCCCTTTTCGGCTTATTTCAATTGGGACGATCACGCCATCATGTGTGGGAGTCCGGAACGCTACTTGCGCAAACAGGGGCAAGCCGTCCTCTCTCAACCCATCAAAGGAACGGTGAAGCGCGGTAAGGATGAGCATGAAGATGCCGCGTTGAAGGCCGCTTTGAAGTCAGACCCCAAAGAACGGGCCGAGAACATCATGATTACCGACTTGGTGAGGAACGATTTGAGCAAGGTGGCGGCTAAGGGAAGCGTTCAGGTGGATGAGTTGTGCGAGGTGTACAGCTTTAAAACTGTTCATCAAATGATCACCAGTATCAGCGCCCAACTGCGTCCGGATTGCGGCATTAAAGAACTCATTCAAGCTACTTTTCCGATGGGCAGCATGACAGGAGCCCCGAAAGTACGAGCGATGCAGTTGATTGATGAGTTGGAAAGCACCAATCGCGGAGTGTATTCTGGTGCTATGGGGTACATCGATCCGGACGGAAACATGGATTTTAACGTCGTGATTCGTAGCTTGCTCTATCATAAGAAGAAGCGTTACCTCTCTGCTCTGGTGGGCGGAGCAATTACTTCGGGCTCTGTTCCAGAGAAGGAGTATGAAGAATGCCTTTTAAAGGCAGAGGCGCTCTTCAATGCGCTCAAACCATGATTGAACAACTAAAAAAAGAGCTCGAAAAATCTCAGGTGTTGGCCGAAGGAGTGAGGGTTCTGGTGGCTTGCTCGGGTGGGGCTGATAGCACTGCGCTCTTGTATTTGATGCATCGTTTGGGTTATGCCGTAGAAGTAGCCCACGTCAATTACCAACTCCGCGGCGAAGCTTCCCAAAAGGCAGAAGATTATCTCGATGAGGTATGTAAAACACTCGACATTCCCTACCACATCAAACGCTTCGATACCCAACAACTGGCTTCAGAAGGGAAACGTGGAATTCAAGAACTCGCCCGCCAACTGCGCTATGCGTGGTTTGAAGATTTGTCCGAAAAACGGGGCATCCCATTTATCCTCACCGCACACCACCAAGATGATTGTCTCGAATCATATGTGCATCATTTCCTTCGGGGCAATGGTTTGAGCGGTTTTGGATCTATTCCCGAGCGTCGGGGGAAGATCTTTCGTCCTTTGCTAAATTTCACTTCCAATGAATTACGCATTTATTTGAAAGACCTTGGGGTGGAATGGGTTGAAGATGAAAGCAATGCTGGTTTGGATTATACCCGAAATAAAATCCGACACCAACTTTTGCCTTTGATGTCTGAAATCCACGAAGGCTTCGAGCATAATTTTTTGCGCCAAATGGAGATGTTCAAAGAGCTCAATCTCCTTTTGTCCGACTTCATGCAAAACCTTGGTCAGCGCGCCATTCGAACAGAAGCTTCCGGACTATTCATTGATCTCGAAGTTCTGGAGCAATTGAGCTTTAAACGTTTGCTCATCATGCACCTCGCTCCTCAGTTTGGCTTCGACCTAAAACGTACGAATGAATGGTTGAATTTGATCGATTCCCAAAATGGGAAAGCCATTTATAGTGGAAGTCATCGAGTGGTTCGTCAGCGAGGAAGTTTGCTCATTACTCCACTCCCGGAACGTTTGAAAGGGCCTTCTTTTCTTATTCACGAAGCCTTGGAGAACAAGCACTCAGAATTGGAATTGGAGATGAATTTCCTTGAGCTAACACCTCGTTTGCTGAAGGAGGTCAAGCAGAACCGGGATGAAAGTTGTGCTTATTTGGACGCCGATGCCTTGATTTTCCCCCTGTTGTATCGTCCTTGGGAACATGGAGATCGATTTCAACCTTTGGGGATGACCGGGAAACAGCTCCTTAGCGATTTTTTCACCCAGAAAAAAGTGAGTCAGATTGAAAAGGAGCGGGCCTATGTGCTTGAAAGTGGAGGGGAAATCGTGTGGGTAGCAGGACATCGTATTGCCCACGGAGTAAGGTTGAAGGAAGGGAGCAAGCGCGTTTTGAAGCTCACGAAGAAAACCTCAGCGTAACCTTTTGCTCACAAGTGTCGTTTTTGTACTCAACCTAACCAATAGAAAATGACCCTTTTGACCCACGACGTGCACTACCCATCGCATCACCTTAAAAATTTTCAGTTCAAATTGGCTGAACCCATGCCTCATCCCGCCGTGGAGTTGAAACGGAGAGCTGAATTGTATAAGGCGGCTTTGCACAGCTCACTGTACCAAACACGTGTTGAATTATGGATTCAAGGTGTTAATGATTGCATCAAGGTCTTGGCCAGGATTGAAGCCATGAGTCAAAAAGACGTCCTTCTCGAATGCGGTACGGGAGTTCCCTGTTCGTCCATCATTCAAATTCGGATTCCACGTTAAAATGAGCCGTACTTTCTTGGCTTGTTGTATCTTCAAACTGTGAAACTTCAGAGCGAACGAGACCGAAATCATGCCCTCCAACTTTACCTTATTTTAGGTGCCCTCTTTGTGGCGAGTTTGGTGACCTGCAACTTGATTTTCCGCAAATTTTTTGGAGTACTTCTTTTTGAAGGGAGTTTCCTGGAGTTGCGCTTGGAACAATCGGTTGGCCTACTCCCTTATCCCATCACTTTTTTGATCAGCGATTTGATTTCAGAGATTTTCGGCAGAAAACGCGCCAATGAGGTGGTTTTTGCCGGATTGCTTTGCAGCATCTTTGTCTTGTTCATCGTTTTTGTGGCCGGCAATGCACCCGCTACCTCCTGGTCGTATGTGAGCGATGTTGATTTTAACACGGTGTTCGGACAAACGGGTTTGGCGGTTGCCGCGAGCATGTGTGCTTATTTGATTGCCCAGTTCATCGACATTCGTATCTATCACTTTTGGAAAAATTTAACACAGGGAAAAAAGCTCTGGCTTCGCAATAACTTTTCAACCATGAGCTCCCAAATGATTGATACCGCGGTGGTCCTTTTGCTCTTGTGCTCTAGCGGTGAAATTGCTTGGGAACGCTTTGTTCAACTCTTCACCATCGGTGTGCTGTTCAAGATCACCATTGCTGCATTAGACACTCCTTTAATGTACCTTTGTACCTATTTGATTCGAAAACGCTTTGGACTGAAGCAAGGGGAAGAGATTTCCCTCGCTTAGGAATCCAATCTATAAATTGGATGAAACTTCTGAAGCGCTTGAATAGTCTTATTTTCGAGATTCATTATTACACCTATGAAAAAGATAAACATCACGTCGTCCATCCTTACTCTTGTATTGCTAGTTGGATCTATTTTGCCAATGAGCGCACAGGTATTGGAGCCAGTAAAATGGAGTTTTAGTGGGAAGACGATGGAAAATGGCAACGTCCAACTTCTTATGGATTGTAAGATTGATGAAGGATGGCATGTTTATGCAACCTCGGTGAGCGACGATCCCGAGGCCTTTGGTCCTTTGCCAACAGAAGTGCTTTGGCAGGAGAATGATGACTTTGCTATTCTTGGAAAGCTTCAAGAAGGAGAGTACATTACGCACTATGATCCCAACTTCGAAATGGATTTGAATTATTTTGAGGATGAGGCTTTTTTCACTCAAATGATTGAGGTAAAAGGTGCTCTACCGATGACCATCCAAGGGGAATTGAACTACATGGCTTGTGATGATGAAAAGTGCATTTTCCCAGATCCAATTCCGTTGTTCATTACCGTTAAGGAAAATAGCAACGTAACAGTTTCCACCAGCGCCCCTGCAGCAGAGAGTCAGAATTCAGGGATTTATGAGCCGGCCACGTGGAGTTTTCAATCCGAAGACCTAGGCGACGGCAACTATGAAGTACAGATGATTTGTACCCTGGACGAAGGCTGGCACGTGTATTCTCAAACCTTGAGTTCAATGGAGGGTCCGCTGCCTACCATGTTTGTTTTTGAAGAACAAGAAGGAGTGTCTTTTCTGGGTGAAGTGACGGAAGGTGAACCCCACGTGGAATATGACCCCAATTTCATGATGGACTTGGCTTACTTTGACAAGGAAGCTGTTTTCCGCCAAAAAGTGAGTGCGCAAGAGGCGAAAGTGTTGAAGGGAAGTGTTGATTTCATGGTGTGTAACGATGAGCGCTGTCTTCCTCCTGAATTGATTGAATTTACTGTGGATTTGGCGTCAGGAAAAGGGCAACAACTCGGAATGGAAGATGGAGGAAACGAGCAGGTTATTTTGGACGAAAGTACCATCATCCCTGCTTTGCCCAAAGTAAATCTCGATCAACCAGCAAGCGATTGTGGTGGCGAGGTGAAGGACATCAAGAATACGTGGACGGTGTTTGTTTTCGGTTTCATTGGTGGGCTCTTGGCTTTGTTGACGCCTTGTGTATTCCCCATGATTCCCCTCACGGTTTCTTTTTTCACGAAAGGAAACCAAAGCCGTTCCAAGGGAATTGCCCAAGCTTTGCTCTATGGCTTCTTCATCTTTTTGATTTATGCTTTGTTGAGCGTTCCGTTCCACTTCGGAACAGAGCCAGAAGTCTTGAATGAAATTGCCACGGGGGTCACACTCAACATCATTTTCTTTGTGGTCTTTGTGGTTTTCGCGATTTCCTTTTTTGGGTTTTTTGAAATTCAATTGCCCACAGGAATGGTGAATAAAATTGACAGTGCGTCCAACGTGGGCGGCTTGATCGGGATTTTCCTCATGGCTTTGACTTTGGCCTTGGTATCCTTCAGTTGTACGGGACCGATTCTAGGAACCGTGCTCGGAAATGCTTTGAAAAACGGACCATGGCCCATCACTGCAGCCATGAGTGGTTTTGGGATTGCTTTGGGATTGCCATTCGCCATTTTTGCCATGTTCCCCAGCATGATGAAGAGCCTTCCAAAATCTGGAGGTTGGTTGAACAGCGTGAAAGTGGTTCTTGGTTTCCTCGAGCTGGCTTTGGCCTTGAAATTCTTGAGTAATGCAGACTTGGTGAAGCAGTGGGGCATCATCCCAAGAGAGGCTTTCTTTCTCATTTGGACGATCATTTTCCTTGGGCTCGCATTGTATCTTTTCGGACTGATTAAATTCCCGCACGACAGCAAAAACAAGAAAGTGAGTCCGCTTGGAATCGGTTTTGGAACGCTCATCCTTGCCTTTGCCATTTACTTGGCGCCTGGTGTTTTGAGAAACAGTCCGTGGGACCACGATTTGTTGAGTGGATTCCCTCCTCCAACCTTCTATTCTTGGTATGATCAAGAAGCTGGATCAGACGATGAGAAGCACATGGCTGGACAAGACGGAAAACATCAAAACGACACCTTTCACCCGCCTTTCGATGATTTTGAAGCGGCGCGCGCAGAAGCAAAAGCAACAGGAAAACCCATCTTGATTGACTTTACCGGTTGGGCCT
Organism: uncultured Comamonadaceae bacterium; assembly: GCA_964649515.1. Lineage (GTDB taxonomy): Bacteria > Bacteroidota > Bacteroidia > Flavobacteriales_D > Sanyastnellaceae > CALKGK01. The sequence continues at coordinate 37,089 of CAZYPV010000029.1, forward strand.
GTGTGAACTGCCGTAAGATGGAAGAAAGCGTGTGGACCGAACCCGTTGTTTTGGATAAATTGAGAAATGATTTTGTGGTGGTGTCGCTTTATGTGGATGACAGAACCGAACTCCCGGAAGATCAGCAAGGTGTTTTTGAATACGAGGTGAATGGGGAGACCAAGCAAAAGAACATCCGCACCATTGGAAACAAGTGGGCCACCTTTCAAACCAAGCTCTTCAACAACAACTCACAACCTTATTACGTGATGTTGAGTCCGGAAGGAGAACTCTTGGCCAACCCTGTAGGTTACACGCCCGATGTTCAGGAGTACACCGACTATTTGGACTGCGGTATTCAAACCAATGCGAAAACCGCATCGAACTAA
>CAZYPV010000030.1:0-20972 GCA_964649515.1 uncultured Comamonadaceae bacterium
AATGCAATGTCTGCAGGTATTTTGCGTGTTGGAGAGATGATTTCAGCCACGGCAAGCGGGGTGGGTAACCCAGTGTATATCGTTGGTTCTTCCACCGGTAAAGATGGAATTCAAGGTGCTTCCTTCGCTTCAAAAGACATTACCGAAGATTCTGCCAATGATCTTCCATCGGTGCAGGTGGGTGATCCTTTCCAAGAAAAACTGCTCTTGGAAGCAACATTGGAACTAGCAAAAACCGATGCGGTAGTGGGTATGCAAGATATGGGAGCTGCCGGTATCACTTGCTCCACTTCAGAGATGAGTGCCGCGGGTGGTGTAGGAATGAACATTGACCTCGATAAGGTGCCTTTGCGTCAAGAAGACATGAAGCCCTACGAAATCCTCCTTTCAGAATCACAAGAAAGAATGCTTGTTGTGGTGAAAAAAGGAAAAGAGGCGATAGTTGAGCAGATTTTTGATAAGTGGGACCTCCACGCTGAACATATTGGTGAGGTGACGGAAGGAGATACCCTGAATTATTACAAAGAAGGTGAATTGGTTGCCTCGGTTCCTGCCAATAGTCTGGTATTGGGCGGTGGAGCACCGATTTACGAAAGAGAATACAAAGAACCAGCTTACTTCGCAGAGTCAAAGAAATTCAATATCGATCAAACCGAGGAGCCGCAAGACCTCGTGATCGTAGCCCGAAAACTCCTCGCTCATCCAAACATTGCGTCAAAACAATGGGTGTACAATCAATACGACAGTATGGTGGGTACGGCGAACATGTCAACCAACAAGCCGTCAGATGCGGCAGTGGTAAACATCAAAGGTACCAACAAGGCAATTGCCCTCACGGTGGATTGCAACGCTCGATATGTGAATGCTGACCCGGAACAAGGAACGGCGATCGCTGTTGCAGAAGCGGCGAGAAACATCGTTTGTTCCGGTGGTGAACCTTCGGCAATTACCAACTGCCTCAATTTCGGAAACCCATACAATCCTGAGGTGTACTGGCAATTTGTTGGGGCAATCAAAGGGATGTCGGCGGCGTGCACCAAGTTCCAGACGCCAGTAACTGGTGGTAACGTGAGCTTCTACAACCAAACGGCCAACCCAGACGGTAGTGCAAAACCCGTATTTCCAACACCAACCATCGGCATGTTGGGCGTTTTGCAAGATAAATCGCTCCAAACAACCCTCGACTTCAAATACAAAGGCGATCTCATTTATCTCCTCGGAGAGTCGAAAAACGATATCAATTCTTCAGAGTATTTAGCTTCTATTTTGGGAGTTAAAAATTCTCCTGCACCGTGGTTCGACATTGAAGAAGAATACAAACTTCAGGCTTGTATCAAGTCTCTGATCAAGAACAATTTCATCAACGCTGCGCACGATGTGAGCAACGGTGGATTATACACGACTTTGGTGGAGATGGGATTGCCTAACGGACTCGGTTTCGATATCGTTTCGGATGCTGACCTCAGAAGAGATGCATTCTTGTTCGGAGAATCACAATCTCGAGTGGTGGTTTCCGTTACTGAAGACTATGAAGGTGAATTTATCGATCTCGTCGGTCACCACAATGTGAGCCTCACTTTGCTTGGACACGTTACCCAAGGAAAAATGATGGTAGATGGAGATCACTTCGGCTTTGTGGAAGACATTCGTAAAATTTACGAAGAAGCCATTGGAAACGAAATGAAGAAATAGTCATTATCAAGTCGTTATCGAAAGTCATGGTCAACTTGCAAGGAGCTCGCCATGACTTTCTTATCTTGTGTCGCTTATGAACCTTTTGAAATTTATATTCAGCAAAACATTCGTGAAGCAAATTATTTTTGCGGCACTATTTTCTGGACTCGTTTTAGGAGGTTTGTATATCTACCTGGGCGTTTATACCGATCACGGAAACCATGTATTGGTGCCCGATGTGAAGGGAATCAGCGTTGCTTCAGCGGGTGAAAAATTGGCAGAACAAGGCCTGAGCTATGTGGTGATCGATTCTGTTTTCGATGAAAACGCCATTAGAGGAGCTGTTCTTGAACAAAATCCGGTGGCCAACGCTCAAGTCAAGCAAAACAGAGACGTTTATCTCACCATTTACCGGAAAACGGCCCCGAGTGAGGCGTTGAAGGTAGAAGAAGGCATGAATGCCGGAGTAGCAGAGATCATCTTGAACAACAAAGGAATCAAATACGATATTGAATACGAGTCTAACCAATTGCTCGACGGAATGGTGGTGCGGGTAGAACAGAACAATGAAAGCCTCAATCCCCAATCTCGTGTTCGCAGAGGAGATGCCGTAAAACTCGTTATCGGCAAAAGTGCTGAGGCAAAAGTGCTCGTTCCACAGTTAGTTGGAATGCGATTGGACTCCGCTGAAAAAGTCTTGCAAAATGCACAATTATCTCTTGGTTTTCCGTTCTATGAAGGAGAATTGATGAGTGTGGACGATACCTTGAATTGCAGGATTTACAGACAAACACCTACCGCTGCCCCCAACAAAAAGGTGCTGGTTGGTAATCAAGTTGATGTCTTTCTCCGGATTCCAGAAGCGAGCCCGATCCCGCCTGAAATGCCTTAATAAATGCCCCAAACAATGAAAAGCTTCCTCTCGATTTTACTTCTCGGTACCGTTCTGTTTTGTCGTGCACAAGAACAAGAACTTCCTTTGATGTACAGTGTGGAGAAAGCACTTCATTTCCAAAAAGAAAGAAGCTTTCCACCGAAGGAAAACCGCGGAAATGGAGCTTTGCAGTTGCCTTTTTTTGACGACTTTTCAACCTATTCACTCCCCAGCGACAACCCTGATGTGCCGGACGATTTGCGCCGTTGGGAAGATGATTTTGCCCATCTTAATCAAACCATGGCGGTCTTGCCTCCAACCATTGGCGTGGCTACGCTCGATGGATTGGATGAGACGGGGTACCCCTATCAATTTTCGGCCGATTCCTATGGCTTGGCAGATGTGCTCACCTCCCGCCCAATTGATTTGGGCGGTTTAACGGCAGATAACAATGTTTATCTCCACTTCAGATATCAATGTGGAGGATTTGGAAACGCTCCCGATGAACAAGATTCTTTACTAGTGGAGTTCTTGGCTCCAGGTGGTGGTCCGGACGCTTGGTTTCCCGTTTGGTCAATGCCGGGCGACTTGGATCCTGAGGTGTTCAACGACGCTTTTATCCCTGTTGATGATCCGCTTTACCTTCAAGATGGATTTCAGTTCCGTTTCAGAAATTATTCCACCCTTTCAGGAAACCTCGATCATTGGAACATCGATTACGTTTTCCTCAACAATAACATCGACCCTGAAAATTTTGATGTGGTTGAAATTGCCTTTGTTTATCCCGAGTTGACTTTGCTCAATACTTATGTTTCCATGCCATGGAGCCACTTCATCGTCAATCCTGAGGTGCACATGCTCGAAACCACCAATACCCTTTCAAGAAACCTGAGTACTTCCCAAGCCGATAACATCTTTTCAGGGTTCAAAGTGGACTACGAGGGAGATGTACAAGATTTTCCCAACGGATTTCAAACCGTTATCGTGAGTCCGTTCGAAATATTTGAGGTTCCCTATTTTGTAAACGACGGAACGACCGAGGACTTTGTTTATGATACCTCAGTAAACGACACCTGTGCGATCTTTGATGTCAGCTTCTACGAGAACAGCATTGGCCTTCTTGAAGGAGAAAAGCTCGGAGTGGTGGACAACGATTCCATTGTTTTTCAGCAGGTATTTACCAACTATTACGCTTTGGATGATGGAAGTGCAGAACGCGCCTACTCTTTGAACGAACCAGGAGGGAAGGTGGCCATGCGTTTTGACATTGAAGTAGAAGACACCTTGCTCGGACTCTTCATCCATTTTACCCCTTTTCAAAACGACGTGAGCAATGAAACCTTCCTATTGAGGGCATGGACGAACGATGGGGGGCAGCCAGGTGCTGAAATCGGAGAAAACTTCAATTTTCATTCTCCTCAGTACTTTAATGATGGCTACAATGTTTTTGCTTACTACGAATACGATGATCCGCTTGTGGTGAGCGGAAACACTTTTGTTGGATTTATTCAGAATAGCGGATCACAACTCAACTTGGGCTTGGACAAGAATACCAATAATAATTCTTCGCGTTTGTATTATCAATTGGGCTTGGGTGCAGCTTGGCAAAGCAGTGGAATTCAGGGAACGGTGATGATACGCCCGGTATTTAGTTCGGGCAAAAGCTTTGTTTGGAATGGCATCGAAGAGCATCAGGCATCAGCCAAAATCTATCCCAATCCCTCACAAAATCTTTTCACCATTGAAAGTGAAGAGACAATGACGTCGCTCGAGGTAGTGAACGTTTTCGGACAAAAAATTCATGAGGAAGTCTTAAATGAAGCTCAGTCTTGTCGATTAGACGCGTCATTGTGGGCGGAAGGAAGTTATTTTATCGTCATAAGAACGTCGAAAGGTGTGATTCGCGAAAAACTGATCAAACAATAATGAGCGAAAATCAAGAAGAACACTTTAATGGAGAAATGGAAGACGATGGTGATTTGGTGCACGACCTTTATGAGCATCATCGCATCGTGGCCGATAAGGCACAAGGAGTGCTTCGGATTGATAAGTTCCTCATTGATCGCCTCCCCAATGCCTCTCGCAATAAAATTCAAGATGCTACCCGGGATGGCTATATTTTGGTGAATGGGGCACAAGTGAAACCTAATTACAAGGTGAAGCCGATGGACGTAATTACCGTAGAGCTTCCAACGCCTGTGCGAGAGTTTGAGTTGGTGCCAGAGGATATTCCTTTGGATATCATGTTTGAGGATGAGCATATCATCGTTCTGAATAAAGCAGCAGGAATGGTGGTGCATCCCGGTTTTGGAAACTACACGGGAACTTTGGTAAATGCCCTCGCTTTTCATTTTGAGCAACTTCCAGCCAATACACAGCACGGTATTCCGCGTCCTGGCTTGGTTCACCGCTTGGACAAGAACACATCTGGAGTGATGGTGATTGGAAAGACAGAAGCAGCCCTTACTCACTTGTCCAAACAATTTTATGATCGTACCACTGACCGACGCTACAACGCTCTGGTTTGGGGAAGAGTGGAAGAAGACGGTAGGGTTGAAGGAAACATTGGCCGCTCGTATAAAGATCGAAAGATCATGAGTGTTTTCGAAGATGGTGAACACGGGAAACATGCAGTGACGCACTATAAACCTCTGGAAAGCTTGCAATACCTCACCTTGATTGAGTGCAAATTAGAAACGGGGAGAACCCATCAAATTCGTGCTCACATGAAGCACATCGGTCATCCTTTGTTTGGAGATGCTGAATATGGAGGGGACAAGATTCTAAAGGGGACTACTTTTACACGATACCGTCAGTTTGTAGAGAATTGTTTCAAGATTCAGCCCCATCAAGCACTTCACGCAAAGTCCTTGGGATTTGATCATCCCGAGACCGGTGAACGAATGCATTTCGATTCAGAATGGCCGCCAGCTTTCAATGAGGTGATTGAGAAATGGAGACACTATCTGCGTCATCAAAAAGACTGATTTTAAGTCCATCTAACAGTACTAAGCTCCCTAGCTATTAAAGGGATGGCTATTCGTTGGCCAGAAGTTCCTCCAGCTGAACAGTTGTTTCTTCCCAAGCACTCATGCTCTCGTCCAAAGCTTTCTTCTTTTCTTGAAAGAGATTCAACACTTTGTCGGCAGCAGCTTGATCAGAATAGTCCAATGTTGCAATTTGTTCTTGCAATTCGGCCAACTCGCTTTCTAGCAGTTCAATATTGCGTTCGTGCTTGCCCACAGCATTGGTGAGCTTTCGTTTTTGACGTTCAAATTCTTTCCGTTCTTCGTAGCTTCTTTTGTTCACAGAAGCCTCTTCTTTGATCTCCACCTGCTTTTTAACGTCAGCTTCATACGCTGCAATGGACAATGCACGCTTTTCTTTCAAGAACTCTTGAATATCCCCGATGTATTGTTTCAATCCATTGGGGGTCACTTCATAAACCAGCTCGGTTAATCCACTCAGAAAATCACGATCATGCGAAACTACAATCAGGGTTCCATCGAATTGTTGCAAGGCCTGTTTTAGCATCTCTTTGGAGCGCATATCGAGGTGATTGGTGGGCTCATCGAGGATCAAGAGATTGTAGGGGTGCAAGAGGAGTTTACAAAGGGCCAAGCGCGCTTTTTCACCACCGGAGAGCACGCTTACTTTTTTATCAATGTCTTCACCACTAAACAAGAAAGCACCGAGCAGGGCCCGAAGTTGCGTTCGTATAGCGCCCGTAGCTTCATCGTCCAAAACTTCAAAAACCGTTTTGCTGGGGTCGAGTTGCTCGCTTTGATTTTGAGCGTAGTAACCGATGTCCACATTGTGCCCGATACTCATTTCGCCCTGAGCCGATTCTTCTTCTAGGATGATGCGAGTAAGGGTGGTCTTCCCAGCGCCATTTTTGCCTACTAGAGCAACTTTCTCTTGGCGCGCGATACTCAGGTTTACATTTTTAAAAACAGGCTTATCGAAGCTCTTTGCAAGATCCTCTGTTTTGACCACCACTTTTCCGGAACGAGGGGCGGGAGGGAAGGTGAAGTTGATCTGTGCATTTTCGAAGTTATCAATTTCAATGCGCTCCATCTTGTCCAGCTTCTTAATCAAGGTTTGGGCAAAAGCAGCTTTGTTTTTTTTGGCCCGAAACTTCTCAATGTTCCGCTGGGTGTCTTCAATGTATTTCTGCTGGTTCTTATAAGCTTGTTCTTGACGCTCCATGTCCTCAGCACGCCACTCCATGTATTTGCTGTATGGTGCTTTGATGTCGTGTACTTTCTGTCCAGTAATTTCAATGGTTCGGTTGGTGATGGTATCAAGGAAAACACGGTCGTGCGAGATCAATACAATGGCTCCTGAGTAGTTTTTCAGAAAGCTTTCCAACCATTCGATGGATTCGATGTCCAAGTGGTTGGTGGGCTCATCGAGTAGGAGCACATTGGGCTGCATCAAAAGCAGCTTAGCAAGTTCAACACGCATCTTCCATCCACCAGAAAATTCCTTCATTTGGCGGTGCATGTCTTCTGGCAAGAAACCGAGTCCTTGAAGTACTTTTTGGACCTGCTGCTCCATGTTTCCTCCTCCCAGAATAGCTAAGCGATCATTGGCTTCACTCAGTCGTTGAATAAGCGCATTGTATTCATCACTTTCATAGTCGCTCCGTTCTCCTAATTCTGCGCTCAGTTGAGTAATGTTGTCTTCCAACTTGTTGATTTCCTCGAAGGCGCGTGAGGCTTCGTCCAAGATACTGGCTTCCTCTTCATGCTCCATTTCCTGTGGAAGGTATCCAATGGTTTTCTCTTTGGGAAGCAACACTTGTCCGGAACTCGCAGCAATTTTACCAGCAATGATTTTCATCAGGGTAGATTTCCCTGCACCATTTTTTCCGATGAGACCAATCCGGTCCTTCTCCGCTATAAAAAAAGAGAGGTTGGTGAAGAGGTCGCGCTGACCAAAATTGATGGATAATGACTGAACTGTGAGCATATGATATTAAAAAGAACGCCCACCTTTTGGGTGAGCGTTCAAATATAAGTCTTGTTGTTTGATTAGTAGTGCCACAAGTCGTGTTCTACAAGAAACAACTCTTCTTTGATTCTTTCTGATTCCAACAAAGCATCAATTCCTCTCGCATAGGCTGCAATAGAACGATCATATACGTTGGCTTCTTTGATGATGTAGCTGGAGAACATTCGATTTTGAAAGATTTCTTCGAAGGTTCTACGCTTTGCATCATTCTGGAAGTTGAACACACTAGCGTTGGCAAACACATAACGGCATTCTGGGAAGTACAGCCAGAACAAGGTTTTGTATCCACGCTTTGTTCCTTCATCGTCATAATCTTCCTTCATGGGAGCGATGCCGATAATGCGCACGTAGCGCTCAGAGCGTTGCTTGTCGAAGATCCAATCCTCTTTGATTTGATATTGGGTAATATCACGAGAGTTAACGGGCTCTTCTACTTCCACAGGAATGGGCTCTCCAGTGTCTAGATCTTCTGTCATCTTGGTCACTACAGGACGAAGAACGGAGTCAATCTCAGATTGAGACATCGGATAACGAAACTCATCATCATCATCAGTGGGGCCAAGGCTATAGGCAGTCAGTGATCCTTCCGTCAAAAGTGCATACTTGATCACATCGAAAAGACTCTTGCGATCAGCGATTTCTTCCAAGGGGAAGTACAAGGGGTGATTCATCTTCTCTCTCAAGTCGATGATTTGCCACATGCGCTGTGCATACATTACATCTGCTTCACGAAGGTGAGGGTAAGGTACCACTCGTTTCGTTGGGTTGTGTTCCTTCACGTAAGCACCATCAAGCACGGTCTGTACTTGGGCACTTGCCTGAGAAGAACTGAGGAGTAGAGCAGCTGCGAGTATTCCAAAAATACGCTTCATGTGTTCTTGTTTAAATTAAACGACTTTCAAAGAGATGTTGGCTACCTGACGGGTAGTACCATCGGGCAACTTCACTTTAATTTTTTCAATGTAGAGTTTCTGTCCCTTACCAACTTTCTTCATGTTGGCTTTCATTTCTTCAGTGACACGGTTGGAGTTAGAGACTTTTTCAATCACCTGTCCGTCTCGGATAAAGATCATGTTAAAGCTTTCCACCTTCACGGTAACATCAAAATCGAAGTTTTCCATTTCTGCACGAACCCCAGCAGCAACGCTCATGTCGCCTTTGGGTACGGTGCTGTCGGAAGGACCTTTACCAGCAAACGAAGGAACGGGATCGGGAATTCGTTTAACACGGAAATCCTTTTTACCCATGTTCACTACAGAACCGTCAGGCATTTCTGCACTAACCGTAATTACCGCTTCATTTCCTTTACCAGGTTTCACCACCCATCCGTTGGCATCTTTGGTGAGGGAATGACCTCCACTGATGCTCGGACGAAGTTTGTCTGCAGGTACACCAGGAACGGAGATTTCAACCGGGTTAGGGAGACCACGATAGAATACATTCATCTTCGTCGGAGAAATCACCAATGCGGGTGAGGCTACAGTGAATTTAGGGACGTAGAAGCTATAGTCTTCGTCGCCAGATGGTCCACTATAAACGATTTTTCCTTTGAACTGGTGTTCACCTAAACCAACTTTGCTTGAGGCAATTTTCAATTCACCAAGACCATTGCTTCCTACTTCTAGTCTCATTTCATCGGTCACATCTGTAAGTGCGGTAGAATCTTGTCCGTCCCACTTCTTGTCGTCGATGTAAAACTTCGGAGGATTCGTTCCATCGTAAGCTGCCAAGAGTACATCCGCTCTGAAGGTATCTCCTTGGAGGATGTAGCTTGTTTGAGGTACAACCAAAGGAACGAGGTTAGTAAACTTGTATGATTTCCCTTCAATTCCGCCCAAAAGTGCACTGAGCATGTCGGCTTGTGCGTTCTGAACATCCACTTGAAGTTTAGTCATTACCGGGATCACCGCTGCAAGAGGGTTATGGAAAAAGTTCTTGGTTTCCCATTTCACGATTTTGTCAGCTTCTTCACTGTCTTCGTAAGTAAAGATTTTGTCAATAGCGTTAATCAAACCTTGTGGAACTTCCCACTGTTTACCGGTCACTTCCTTGAATTTGATTCCTTTCAAGAATTCACGATAAGCTTCTAGTTTGAGCTTCAATTCGTGGGCAGACCACTCTGTTTCTTTCGGAGATTCTGGTGCACCACCTACGAGTAGAGAAGTGTTTTCCTGGTTCTCATCTTTTTTAGTGATGATAGCATCTCCATTTTCGTCCACTGCATCGAGGGAAACGGTTTGTCCGTCCACCATGTATTCTTCAAAGCCTTCACCAAACTTGAGGGCATTCGCGTTGTGCGAAACCGACATGGTTCTTGCTTTCAACTCTTCAATATACTCCAACAACTCGGTTGACTTTTTCACAACTTCGTCTGCAGCATCTTTAAAGGGCTTTGTTTTTTCTGGGTTGGCCGCACTTTTTGCAGCGAAGGCTCCCATAGTATCATTGTTCTTGCTATCAAGGGTAGATTCCGTCTTACGGAGTCCTTGATCTACCAGTACAAATGAGTCGAGGACTTCCTTAGATACGTTCATCGCCAAAAGCGCTGTAAGTACCAGGTACATCATCCCGATCATTTTTTGTCTTGGTGTTTCCTTACCACCTGCCATATTCGCTTGTGTTTATTGGGTTAACAATTCGATTATGACTGGCCGCCGCCACCGTTCATTGCGTTCAACATGTTGCTGTACACGCGGTTGAGGCTTTCCAAGTTTTTCGCCAAAGCAGAGATGTTCTCTTTGTACATTTTCGTGTCTTCGACAGAATCGTTCAAGTTTGAAACGAGATCAGACATGCCGGCATACATTTGACGTGACTTCTCAAGCTCACCCAATTGCAATTCGTACATGTTGTTCAAAGAAGCTAAGTTCTCGGTCATTTTCTGCAAGTGTTCTCCAGCTGCAGCACCAGCTTCTTGTCCGTCTTTCAATCCGGTGAGTGATTCTGAAGCCATGGCATAAGTATCAGCCAATTCAGAAACTTTGGTGCTTGCACCACGGAGTGATTCAGAGTATTCTTTGGTTGCTACACTGGCATCAGAGATATCGCTCAATTGAGATGCTTGTGTACTGATGGAACGCATTCCTTGTCCTAAACTTTCAATGAGGTCTGGACCGATGTTGGCTTCGGCAAGCATACCATCGAGTTGTTGGGTGAGGGAGTTGTTTCCACCGCCACCACCGCCGGCTTCACGCTGTTCTCCAGAAGCTAATTCTGGGTAAACCAAAGACCAGTCCGGCTCTTCGTGAATTGGTTCGAATGCCGAGAAGAAGAAAATTAGGGCTTCAATTGTCAAACCTGCAACAAGCATCGCAGATGCACCAGGCCAGTGTTGAATTTTAAACATCGCTCCAACAATTACGATAGCTGCTCCAATACCGTAGAGCTTAGCCATAAAGTTCTTCCATTTTTTACTTCCAGGTTTCATCTTTTCTCTTGCTTTTTGGTTTTTTAATAGGGTTTCTTCTTACGTGCCTTCACACGTTTGGTTCTTAGTTTGCGTTAAAATCTTCTGGGTCTACGTTCTTACCACGTCCGAGGTAAGACATCACACATCTGAAGCCGATGTAAGATTTTGCCGTATCTGAATACTCGTACGAACGAGTTCCAGTTTGACAGTAATACCCGATGTCTTTCCAGGATCCTCCGCGTATTACCTTACGCTTCAACGACGGTGGGTCGTCATTCTTCGCATGGTATTCGTATTCTGGACTCATGTCGTGAGAGAAGTCGTACACATTCTCGTCGTAAGCAGTGTTCGTCCACTCAGACACATTTCCAGCCATTTGATAAAGTCCGTAATCATTTGCACTGTACGATTCGATGGGCACAGTGTAACATCCAGCATCCTCTACGTAGTCACCACGCATGGGCTTGAAGTTGGCCAAAGGACAACCTTGAATGTTTCTCATGTAAGGTCCTCCCCATGGGTAGGGCTGTAATTCCAGACCACCACGAGCGGCGAATTCCCACTCAGCTTCTGATGGCAAACGGAAATCTTGTACAATGGTCTCCCCATTGTATCTTTTCCATTCGTTCAGAATTTGGGTTCTCCAATACGTGAATGCTTTTGCTTGTCCCCAAGAAACACCAACCAATGGATAGTCATCATAGGCGGGGTGCCAGAAATAGTCTTTCAATGGGGTATTGTAACCATACGAGTAATCGTGAACCCATGTAAGGGTGTCAGGATACACAGGAATCACCTCTTCAATGATGAACTGGCTACGGTCAGAGTGTCCGCGTACCGAGTGCAATTGATTGAGTGAATTCACCTCACCGTATTCTTCGTCTTTACCAGCCTTACGAGCAGCACCTTGGAAATCGATCCAGTAGTATCGGTACTTCAATTTGTAGGTGTTCAATTGGCGTACATCTTTGTACAAATCCGTTCCCTGCATGAAGAACTCATCATAAAGAAGATCAAAGATGTCTTCATCTTCCCAATCGATTTGTTCTTCCCAGTTGAGCACATAACCTTTCCGGATAAAACGGTCAAGTTCTTGTCCTCTTTCGTTTTCTGCAAAGAAGTAACGATCATCATCATTTTGAGCCAATGCATCCAGGTAGAGTGAATCTCTTACATAGTACACAAACTGACGATACTCATTGTTTGAAATTTCATGGATGTCCATGTAGAAGGCCGGGATTGTAACCGTCTTTGAACGAGCGTCCAAAGCATAAGGTACGTCCTGATCACTTGGTCCCATGGTGTAAGAACCGTAGTGGATGTAATTCATCCCATACGGATTCACCTGAACCCAATCTTCTCGGGGCTGCACTCCCACGAGCTCTCCTCTCGGACCAGAATAACAACTGGCGAGGGCTAGCAATAATAGCAGCGGGTAAAACGACTTTTTCATGATTTCCTTTTGGTTTTACAACTGGTTTGCGAGACCGGTTGATGAGAAGCAAGTTCTAACTTTAAACTACGTAGATATAACTCCGTTTGTTTCAAATTATTATAAAAATCTAGGGTTCGAGTGTTTATTGATCTCAACAATGTTCACAATTGTGAAGCAATAGCTGAGGAAAATCTCGTGAGATCCATTGCTGTAGTTGCTCAAGTTTGAGGTCGTTACATCATAGGAATAACCCAATTTAAAGCACTGGTTTCCACCCTTCTCTTTGGCTTGGCAGTACTCTACACCAACTACGGGAGCAATCGCATCACCAGGGCGATACGTCAAACCACCGTAGAGGAATCCGTCATACAATACATTCACATTGACATCAAGCGCAGTTTTATTAAAATCTGACTTGGCCAACAAATTCGTTCTCAAAACAAGCGGGGTGCTGGTGTTTAGGTCAAAGTTGTACCCACCCATAAAGAAGTAGTGACGAGCAACACCGATGTTCAACTGCTCCATATCAGCGGCAGTCAAGTGGGTGGAGCTCACGCCAACATAGTACTTGTCTTGTTTCCAATAGTAAACACCGAGTCCAAGGTCGAAGGCATTATCATTAACTCCGTTGTTTGGGATGGTGTTATCCCCTTGGTCAATGGGTCTCCAATCATTCCCAAGCTGCTTCCCATAAAAACCTAGAGAAACACCTGCACTGAATTGCGCTCCATTTCCTGCCGGCATGTGGTAAGCTCCTGAGAGTTTAACTACGTTATTGGTTTCTTGTCCCAATTGATCGTTATAAAAGTTCAAACCTAGACCGAGGTTGTTTCCCACTTTACCGCTGTAATTAAACATGGCTGTTTTGGGCTGACCTTCGAGTCCTGTCCATTGAGTGCGGTAAAACGCAGATAAACAGTGAGCGTTATTAATACCAGCACTTGCCGGGTTGAACGATAATTTATCGTTAAACCACTGCGTGAACTGTGGGTCTTGCTGCGCCTTCATGGTGATTGACGCTGCAATTAGAGCAACAAATAACAGGATTCGTTTCATTCCTTTTCCTTGGTTTAATGCAATTTCTGGTTTAGATCTCATTACGAGAAGGTGCTAATTTAACCAAAATTTACAATTCACAAAATCCTATTTCGCTTGTGGCTTTGCTTCGTTCAGCAGCTTTCAACATATCGTTGTTGAACAAACCTAGGTCGAGAAAAAAGAACGGTTTGTAGGACAAAGGCCGAAGTCTTATGTCAGTTTTTGGTAGGTTCTCCACCAACGATCGGGCATGTCATCGTTGGTTGCTTGCTGGTATTCGTCGTAAGAACAGGGAACCAAATGGTGCCTTTCATACTTGTTTTTTCGTCCAGCAGGGTAGGGAACGTCCATCCACCAACGATCACTTCTGGGAGATTTGTAAAAGGTAAGCTGGTGCTCATCTGTGCTGAGATCAACAATGTACTTGATGTATTCTTCTTTGTCGCCAATGGGGTAATCTCCTTTACGCAAAGCAATGCCTTCGATGAAGCACCAGATCATTTGTGCCACAAGATGAGCGGTCATTCCCCGTTGATCGAGGTCTGGGCGGTACTCATAAATCCCAAACGAGGTGAGTTTATCACTCATTCCAGCATAACGAGCGATTTGACACGCTTGTTCGGCATAAAGTCCGTTCGGACCGCTATTTTCTGTCCCTGGAGCATCACTAAAGCGGATGGCGGAGAGATCGAAGCTCACAATGTCTGCATTTCGAACCAATGGCTCGGTATTCTGGATGTTCGCGTTGATTTCACCGAGGCGATAAACGTCAAAATACATTTTCTCCATCAACTCAAGGAGCGCTTTGTCTACCAAATATCGCTGGTTGCCGATGTTGCTGTAATTAAAGAGGTAGTTGGGTTGGTGAAGCACAATTTTATTCAAGTAATTGCTTGAGGTGAAATTGCTTGGGTCTTCTCCAAAATCCAAACGGGCATCGATGGACACGAGGTTGACGGTTTGTTCCAAGGCTTCGTATGCTGAATAATTGGCGTAGGTCAGGTCCTGAGAACCTCCAATCAGCAGCGGTATGATGTTCGCTTTGATGAGCTCTTCACACACAAGTTTTACCAAAGCATCGGTGTCAGCAAGCGCATATCCCGCTTCAATGTTCCCAAGGTCGGCAACTTTGATGTCTTGATCGAGCGCGTGCAATTGGTACAGATAATTCCTGACGGGATTGGTGTCTGATACAGCATCTTCAATACCTGTTCTTCGGTGCTCATGAATGCCAAATAGTGCCACTTTCACACCATCCAGTTCTGGGAAATCTCCCGGGACATGAATCCGGACTTGCTCTGAAAAACGATGGTCTTCGACTTCGGCCTTTTTCTCCGGGAGGGTGATCGGCTTAAAAAAATCTTCTAAGCTCATTTCTTCGCTCCTTTGCGTCGTTTTGGTGGATTTTTCTCGTGTTCTTCAATGAGGTGTTTCACTTCATCAAAGCTCAAGGCGCTAGCGTCGGTGTCTTTGGGGATTTTTACGTTTTTCTTTCCCGCTTTGATGTATGGCCCCCATCGTCCTTCCAAAACGCGAATGTCTGGGTCTTCGTCAAAGGTTTGAATGATGGCCTTGGCGTCTTTTTCCCTTTTGGCTTTAATGAGTTCGATTCCTCTTTCCAAGGTGATGGTGTAAGGAGAATCTCCGTCAGCTTCTTTAATGCTCACGAACTTGCCGTCATGACGAATGTAAGGTCCGAACCGACCAATGGCTGCGGTCACTACTTTTTCTTCAAACTGGCCCAATTGTCGTGGTAGTTTGAAAAGGTCCAAAACTTCCTCAAAGGTGATGGAACCGATGCTTTGATCGGGGAGAAGGCTGGCGAATTGCTTGTCTTCATCTTCCGCATCGCCAATTTGAGCCATGGGTCCGAACCGACCAATTCTCACAAGCACAGGCTTACCAGATTCGGGGTGCTCGCCAAGTATGCGCTCCCCAGAAGCTCGATCAGCATTTTCGAGGGTGTCTTCAACTTTGGCGTGAAAAGGTTTGTAGAAGTCCGCAATCATCTTGTTCCAAACAAGCTTTCCGTCGGCAATTTCATCAAACTGGGCTTCTACGCTTGCAGTAAAATTATAGTCAAGGATTCCCTCGAAATTTTCAACCAAAAAGTCATTCACCACGATCCCAATGTCGGTAGGGAAAAGTTTGCTTCTTTCGGTTCCGGTTGTTTCTGTGCGGATTTCTTCCTCCACTTTCGCGTTTTCAATGCTCAGGTAGTGGTATTTTCTTTCTTTTCCGTCGCGATCTTCCTTCACCACATACCCTCTTTTTTGAACGGTAGAGATGGTTGGGGCGTAAGTACTTGGTCTTCCGATGCCCAGTTCTTCAAGTCGTTTTACCAAACTTGCTTCAGTGTAACGGGCCGGGTGTTGGGTGAATCGCTCTGTGGCGTTCATTGTCAAAAGCTCCAAGGCTTGCCCTTCCTTCATTGGAGGAAGCATGTCTTTGGTGGTGCTGTCTTCGTTCTCATCATCCGTTCCCTCCAAGTAAACCTTTAAGAAACCTTCGAACTTGATGACCTCACCACGGGCAACCAATTGTTGATCATTGGTGCTCACAGCAATGGTAGCAGTGGTTTTCTCTAGTTGCGCATCGGCCATTTGAGAAGCGAGGGTACGTTTCCAGATGAGATCGTAGAGCCGCATGTCGTTCCGTTCTCCACTTACGCTGTGTACGGACATGTCTGATGGTCGGATGGCCTCGTGAGCTTCTTGTGCTCCTTTTGATTTGCTTGTGTAGCTTCTGCGTTGAGCAAACTCAGGACCATAGCTTTTGCTGATTTCAGCGGCAGCGGCGTTAAGAGCATCATCACTCAAATTCACGCTGTCTGTTCTCATGTAAGTGATTTTCCCACTTTCGTACAGACGCTGGGCTACCACCATGGTTTGACTCACAGAAAAGCCCAATTTTCTACTGGCTTCTTGTTGAAGTGTGGAGGTAGTAAACGGGGCTGCCGGACTCTTTTTACTCGGTTTGGTTTCGAGTTTGGCGATGTTGAAATCAGCCTTGGTGCAATCTTCGAGAAAGGCTCTGGCCTCTTCGATGGTCTTGTATCTTTTGGGAAGTTCTGCTTTGAGTTCCGAGCCGCCTACATTAAAGATGGCGCTCACTCGGTATGACCCTACGGAATTGAATTGTTCGATTTCCCGCTCACGTTCCACAATGATTCTAACCGCCACACTTTGAACTCGTCCTGCCGAAAGCGACGGTTTTACTTTTTTCCAGAGTACCGGTGAAAGTTCGAAACCAACCAAACGGTCGAGAACACGTCTTGCTTGCTGGGCATTCACCAAGTCGATGTTCACTGTTCTTGGACTATCGATGGCTTTCAGGATGGCTTTTTTGGTGATTTCTGAAAAAACAATTCGTTTTACCTCTTGGTCTTTCAGCTTCAATGATTCTTGCAAGTGCCAAGAAATGGCTTCTCCCTCGCGGTCCTCATCCGTCGCTAACCAAATGACTTCTGCCTTTTTCGAAAGCGCTTGAAGCTCTTTTAGTAATTTCTTTTTGTCTTCCGAGACTTCGTAAACCGGCTTGAAATTGTCTTCAATATCAATGGCTACTCCTTTGCGAGGAAGGTCTCGAACATGACCATAGCTACTCTTTACCGTGAAGTCTTTTCCAAGGTATCCTTCAATGGTTTTTGCTTTGGCTGGTGACTCAACAATGACTAAATTCTTCGACATGAACGCTTGTTTATAAGGTAGAACAACAAAACTCGAGATGGGTTTCATCGCCGATAATGAATTGTTGTCCGTTTGCAAAGTAAGTACATTCAAACCTTCAATTCCAAGCATCGGATAGGAATGACTTTGTAAATTCTTGTAAAGAATTTGTTTTTGTGGGGCTGTCAAATTGTCACCTTGATCGGATTTCGTTAGCTTTGCACTCCTTGATTTCAATGAGGAAAACTTATCATTAACACATGCTTCACGAAGGAAATAAAGTAATTGACGAGTCGAGACAAGGAGAGGTGATCATGTCGCCCAAGGCTCCGAAGAATAAAGGGAAGAAGCTCTTTCTCGAAAGCTATGGCTGCCAAATGAATTTTGCAGACAGTGAGATCGTGGTGTCGATTTTGGGGAAAGAGGGGTATGAAACTACCCGCAGCTTGGAGCAGGCAGACGTTGTTTTGTTGAATACCTGTTCTATCCGTGAGAATGCTGAGCAAAAGGTGCGCAATCGATTGGTGCATTTCAAAAATTTGAAAAAGAAGAAACCGTCCATGGTGGTTGGCGTTCTGGGCTGTATGGCAGAACGGTTGAGAGAGCAGCTTTTAGAAGAAGAGCATTTGGTGGACATGGTGGTTGGCCCGGATGCCTATCGCGATCTTCCCAACTTGATTTCGGAGGTTCACGGCGGACAGAAAGCAGTGAATGTGTTGCTTTCTCGGGAGGAGACCTACGCGGAAATTAGTCCGGTGCGCTTGGATAGCAACGGAGTGAGCGCTTTCATCTCCATCATGAGAGGTTGTGACAACATGTGTTCTTTTTGCGTTGTGCCATTTACACGAGGAAGAGAGCGTTCTCGAGACCCAAAATCCATCGTGGCTGAGGCCCAAGATCTCTTTGATCGTGGTTTTCGAGAAGTAACCCTCTTGGGACAGAATGTGGACTCCTATAAATGGAACCTCACCAACAAGGGAGAGGTAAAAGACCCCAATCAACCAACCGTGAACTTTGCGCAACTGATGGAAAAAGTGGCCTTGGTTCATCCCGATTTGAGGGTTCGTTTCAGCACATCGCACCCCAAAGACATGACCGACGAGGTGTTGCATACCATGGCGAAATACGAAAATCTCTGCAAGTACATCCATCTGCCTGTTCAGTCGGGGAACTCAGATGTATTGAAGCGAATGAACCGCGGATACACCAGAGAATGGTACATGAACCGCATTGAAGCCATCCGCAGAATTCTACCGGATTGTGCGATTTCAACTGACATCATCACCGGGTTTTGTGGTGAAACCGAAGAGCAACATCAAGATACGCTCTCGCTCATGAAAGAAGTATCGTACCAGATGTCTTACATGTTCAAGTATTCTGAACGACCACGGACTTTGGCGGAAAGGAAGTATGAAGACGATGTTCCAGAAGAAGTGAAAAGCCGTCGATTGGACGAAATCATTGCCGTACACCTCGAGTGTGCGAAGGCGGGCACCACGGCGATGGTAGGCAAGACCTATCGGGTTTTGGTTGAAGGTGTTTCGAAGAAATCAGACCAGCATCACTTTGGCCGAAATAGCCAGAATACCATCATTGTATTCCCCAAAGGCGACAGCAAAATTGGTACATACGTTAAGGTCAAAGCCTTATCAAATACATCAGTTACCCTCATAGGAGAATTGATCGAAACTGAAAGCGAATAAGCATGGATGTACAAGCAATCAAACAACGCTTCGGCATTATTGGGAATTCCCCTTTGCTGAACCGTGCCATAGACGTAGCCATGCAAGTGGCTCCCACCGAAATTTCTGTCTTAATTAACGGAGAAAGTGGGACGGGGAAAGAAGTGATGCCCAAAATCATTCACCAACTCAGCGCTCGAAAGCACGGAAGTTACATTGCGGTGAACTGTGGAGCGATACCTGAGGGTACCATTGATTCAGAATTGTTTGGACATGAAAAGGGCGCGTTTACCGGAGCTCACGAGTCCAGAAAAGGATATTTTGAGGTGGCCAATGGGGGGACCATTTTCTTGGATGAAGTTGCCGAACTACCACTTCAAACCCAAGTACGCCTTTTGCGAGTGTTGGAAACCGGCGAATTTATTCGCGTTGGATCTTCTAAGGTGATCAAAACTGATGTTCGTGTAGTGGCAGCTACCAACGTCCATTTTGGTGAAGCCATCAAGAACAACAAGTTCCGTGAAGACCTCTTTTATCGTTTAAATCAGGTGCCCATTTACATGCCCCCATTGCGAGAGCGAAGAGAGGACATCCATTTGTTGTTTCGTAAATTTACTTACGATTTTTCGGAGAAGTACCATGTGCCGGCATTGGAGTTGTCGGAAGATGCCATCGACCTTCTGGAAAATTACCGCTGGCCAGGGAACGTTCGTCAGCTCAAGAACATCTCAGAGCAAATTTCGGTCATTGAGCAAAATCGCCTTTTGGATGCCGATGCTCTTCGTGCATATTTGCCTCACGCCGATGTAAGTCAAAGCCCGGCCTTGGTCAATGATTCAAGTGCTAGTGGCTCAAAAGGTGGGAGTGATTTTACAGAACGAGAGATTTTGTACAAGGTCTTGTTCGATATGAAAAACGATTTGAACGATTTGAAGGATCTGGTTTTGAAGTTGATCCAGAATGATGGTCATCTCGATGCCAACGACAGTAACAGCGAACTCTTGAAGAAGGTGTTTTATGATGACGGAGAAGTTCCACGCGAGCGCTCTGGGGTGCTTCAATTACCGGAGCGAACCAGCACTGTTGGAGCAAGCAAGCCCGTTCATCTCAGCGAAGTGCACGAAGAGGTAGAAGAAACCTTGTCGCTTCAAGACACCGAAAAAGAATTGATCCGCAAAGCACTGATTAAGCACAAAAACAAAAGAAAACACGCCGCCAAGGAGTTGGGGATTTCTGAGCGAACCTTGTATCGCAAAATCAAAGAGTACAATCTGAAATGATCCTCGTGCGTTTAGAGAAAGTTATCTTATGAAAATGAAGATCTTTACATTGGTTTTATTGGTGATTACCGTCTTCGGATCTTGCGGAGTGTATAGTCCATACGGTGCTCAAACATCGGGAGCCAAAACGTTTTCGGTGGATTACTTCAAGCCTCAGACCCCCTTGGCGAGTCCTGAAATGGCTCAGAATTTCACTGAAGCTCTAAAGGACTTGATTCTCCGTCAAAGCACTTTGAGTTTGGAAGAAAAGGATGGGGAGTTGCAGTATTCTGGAAGCATAACGGGGTATTCTGTGATGCCTGTTGGGGTTCAGGGAGATGAAGTTGCGAATGTCAATCGTTTGAGCATCACCGTTAAAGTGCGCTATGTGAATACCCTCGAAAAAAGCTTGAGTTTTGATCGATCGTTCACAAAGTTTGCCGATTACAACAGCTCGGAAGATTTGTTTTCCGTTGAAGCGAGCCTTTTGGATGATATCAATGATCAAATCACCCAAGATATTTTTAACTCCAGTTTAGGGAATTGGTGATGGATAAAGACCGTTTTTATACTTATTTGAAGGAAGGAATAGAAGGGACTTCAGAAGAACAAGATGACCTCTTGTCCATCCTTCAGCAATACCCTTATTTTCAAAGTGCGAGGGTGATGTTGAGTAAATCGGCTTATCTCAGCGGGCACCATGAATTTGACCAGATGTTGCAGCAAGCAGCCATTCACGTTGGAGATCGGTCCTTTCTGTTTCAAGAACACACCAAAGAGTTGTTGTCCAAAACCATGGCCAAAGTAGAAGCCGAACTGGAGAACATGCCCCTTGCCCCGGAAGAAACTAGCGGTGACGTAGAGGTGGAGGTTGTTGAAGAACCAGCTACCCGTGAAGCTACGCAGCAGGGAGATAC
>CAZYPV010000030.1:21072-36870 GCA_964649515.1 uncultured Comamonadaceae bacterium
GGGGCCATGTCCAGCAGCATTGTGCAAGAGCTTCGAGAGCATCAAGAAAGTACCGATGAAAATACCAGCGCGGACAGCACGGAATTGAATCAGGAGACTCCCACCGCATCCACACCCCATCAAGCATCGCCAGAAACCACTACCGAAAAGGAAGAAGAAGGATTGAGTATGTTTGCTTCTTGGGTTTATTCGCGAGCCAGAGGAATGCAATATGGAGAAGGCTTGCAAGAAGTGAGTGCTGTTTCTGGAGAAATTGAGCCCGAAGAAAAGCGTGAAAGGGAAGCGTCAGAAGAAGCGACAAAAGCCGAACTCGTTCAACCCACATCGAAGGAAGACATTATTGATGCTTTCATCAAAAACGAGCCAAAAATTACACCGCGAAGAGCAATGGATGTTGATCCACCAGAAGTTGTCGCCAAAGCATTGGTTCAGGATGAAGAATGGGTTACTGAGACCTTAGCACAAGTCTACGCCAAGCAGGGAAACCTCGGAAAGGCCCGAAAAGCCTATAAATTACTGGCTTTGAAATATCCAGAAAAAAGCGTTTACTTTGCAAACCAAATTAAAAAACTGGGCAACCAGTCGAACAAATAAGTAATTTCATCGAAGATGGGCATTTTTTTAACCGTAGTTATTTTGTTGGTGTGCTTGCTATTGGCAGCCGTGATATTGGTGCAAAACCCGAAAGGTGGTGGACTTGCCACTGGATTCCAAGGGGCTTCCCAATTTGGAGGTGTTCAGAAAACCAATGATTTTTTAGAGAAGTCCACATGGTATTTGGTGATTGCCTTGTTTGTACTTTGTCTTTTCTCAGCCAGTGTAATGTCTGGAAGCGGAGAAGTGGAAGGGCAGTATCAAGAAGATACCAGTATTGGTAATTCTGCTCCCATTATTGAAGACGGTGGCGGTTTGGATACCGAGACACCAGCAGAGTAAACAATATTTACCTCAGTATAGAAATGTCAGTATGTCACCACATGCTGACATTTTTTTTACCCATAACTGAAGTATTGTCGGGTTGTGGAGCTCAAAAATCAGATGGCACAGAATGTGAGAAGGGGCGGTCAGGTATATAACCTTCATTATTAACTCTAAAATTGTAGACCAATGTCAGTAAACGTAAAGCCCTTGGCAGACCGTGTTCTCGTGGAGCCTGCTGCTGCAGAAGAAACCACAGCTAGCGGAATCATTATTCCCGATTCAGCGAAAGAAAAACCACAACGCGGTAAAGTGATCGCTGTTGGAACTGGAAAGCCCGACGAGCCATTGACAGTGAAAGTTGGTGATACCATTTTGTATGGTAAGTACTCAGGCACTGAGTTGAGCTTAGAGGGGACCGACTACCTCATCATGCGCGAGTCTGATATCTTCGCCATTGTTTAATTATCTCATTAAGAAACGAACAAAAATAGAATCATGTCAAAAGAAATTTCATTTGATATTGAAGCACGCAACGCACTCAAAGCGGGTGTAGATGCATTGGCCAATGCGGTTAAAGTAACCCTTGGTCCGAAAGGAAGAAACGTTGTCATTGAAAAGAAATTTGGCGCACCTACCATCACCAAAGATGGGGTATCAGTAGCCAAAGAAATTGAGTTGAAAGATCCCGTTCAAAACATGGGAGCACAGATGGTGAAAGAAGTAGCATCAAAAACCGCGGATCAAGCCGGTGATGGTACAACAACCGCAACCGTGCTAGCTCAAGCCATGATCACCGCTGGATTGAAGAACGTGGCTTCTGGAGCGAACCCCATGGATTTGAAAAGAGGAATTGACAAAGCAGTAAGCGCTGTAGTGGCCGAATTGCAGAAAGTTTCTCGTGAGGTTGGAAGCGATAACAGCAAGATTGAGCAAGTGGCGACCATCTCTGCAAACAACGATAGCGCCATTGGGAAACTCATCGCGGAGGCCATGGCCGTAGTTGGAAACGAAGGAGTCATCACCGTTGAAGAAGCCAAAGGAACCGAAACCGAAGTAAAAACGGTGGAAGGGATGCAGTTTGATCGCGGTTACCTCTCTCCATACTTTGTAACCAATCCAGAAAAAATGGAAGCAGAGTTGGAGAATCCATACATCTTGATTTTTGACAAGAAGATTTCCAACATGAAGGAACTTCTGCCCGTACTTGAGAAAACAGCTCAAACCGGCCGACCTCTTCTCATCATTGCAGAAGACGTTGATGGCGAGGCATTGGCGACTTTGGTTGTCAACAAAATCAGAGGATCGCTGAAAATTGCTGCAGTGAAGGCTCCAGGATTTGGAGATCGCAGAAAAGCCATGCTTCAGGACATCGCTACCTTGACCGGAGGAACAGTGATCTCAGAAGAAACCGGTTTGAAGTTGGAGAACACCACCTTGGCGGAGTTGGGGACTTGTGAGAAAGTAACCATCGATAAAGACAATACCACCGTGGTTAATGGAGCGGGAAATAAGGCAGAGATTAGTGCTCGTGTGAGCCAAATTAAAGCTCAAATTGAAAGCACCACCTCTGATTACGATCGCGAGAAGTTGCAGGAGCGTTTGGCGAAGTTGGCCGGAGGAGTTGCAGTACTTTATGTAGGAGCAGCCACTGAAGTTGAAATGAAAGAGAAGAAAGACCGTGTGGATGACGCTTTGCATGCAACACGTGCGGCAGTTGAAGAAGGAATCATCCCAGGTGGAGGAGTTGCTTACATTCGTGCGGCATCGACTTTAGAAAACCTCACGGGCGATAACGAAGATGAAACCACAGGAATTTGGATTGTGAAACGAGCCATTGAAGAGCCATTGCGTCAAATCATCAGCAATGCTGGAGGTGAAGGAGCGGTGATCGTTCAAAAAGTTCGTGAAGGAAAAGGAGATGAAGGTTACAATGCTCGCACCGATCAGTTCGAGAACTTGTTTGACGCTGGGGTAATTGACCCTACTAAAGTAGCTCGAGTTGCTTTGGAAAATGCGGCATCCATTTCAGGAATGTTGCTCACCACCGAGTGTGTGATCAACGATGTACCGGAGGAAAATTCAGCTCCAGCGATGGGAGGCGGAATGCCAGGTGGAATGCCCGGAATGATGTAATGAAGCATCGAGAAGCTAGGATAGCTTACGAAATGATGGATTTGAATGGCCGCTTTGATTTGATCAAAGCGGCTATTTTTTTGTGAGGGTTTTGAAGACGTCTTCCATGTTCATTGCTTCTTTTTGTAAGCCAAGTACACTCCGATCGTTTTTCACCGCCCAATCAAAGATGTCCTGACGAATATCTTTTCCTCCCTCAGCAATGAAAACATAGGTGTTTCCTTCTTTTTTCTCCAAAGATTTTACTCCGGGGATTTTACTTAAGCTCTCTTCGTTGCAAGCTTCGTTGAACTCTACACTCACGGCCTCGCGCTGATTTTGTTGGAGGTTTCTGAGGTCCGCAACTGGAGCATCTGCCACAATATCACCGCGATTGATGATGATGGCTCGGTTGCAAAGCGCCTCTACTTCTTGCATGATGTGCGTGCTCAACATGACCGTTTTACTTTGCCCAATTTCTTTGATCAATTGACGGATCTCCACCAATTGATTGGGGTCCAAGCCTGAGGTGGGTTCATCCAGAATGAGTACCTCCGGATCGTGAATCATTGCTTGTGCAAGTCCAACACGCTGTCGATAACCCTTTGAAAGTTCCTCAATTTTTTTGTGTTGCTCCAGGCCTAATCCAACACGTTCAATCATTTCATCTACCCGCTGTGATGGCTTTGGAAGTTGGTATAGTTGAGCTACAAAAAGCAAGTACTCCTTCACCCACATGTCCAAATACAATGGGTTGTGTTCTGGTAAATAGCCCACCTTTTTTTTCACCTCTAAGGGCGATTCCATGACGTCTAATCCACAAACTTCTACCTTGCCTTGAGTTGGTGGAATAAAGCATGTAATGATTTTCATCATGGTGGTTTTACCTGCGCCATTTGGACCAAGAAACCCGATGATCTCCCCCTTAGAAATGGAGAAATCCACTTGGTTTAAGGCCTTTTGCTCTCCGTAGAGCTTACTTACATTTTGGACAAGTATGGACATGTGTGCTGATTTTCCTCAAAAATAGGAAAGACGAAAGGAAAGACCCGCTTTAAACTCGCAATTCGTTGCTCATTCATACCTTTGCAAAGCATGGATATGGAAACAGAAAACGGCTTGGTGATCAAGTCCACAGGTTCTTGGTATGATGTTCTTCGGGAAAACGGAAGCATGGTGTCTTGTCAAATCAAGGGGAAGTTTCGTTTGAAAGGACTCAAAACCACCAACCCAATTGCCGTAGGAGACCGTGTTCAATTCATTTTGAATGAAGATAAAACGGGCGTCATTACGCACATTGAGGATCGCAAGAACTACATTGTTCGAAAATCCGTGAACTTGAGCAAGCAAATGCACATTGTGGCGAGTAATGTTGATACCGCTTATTTGCTCGTTACGCTCATTGAACCACGCACGTCCATGGGGTTCATCGATCGATTTTTAGTTTCTGCAGAGGCTTATCATATTCCCGTAGTTCTGTTGTTTAATAAAGCAGACATGTATGACGATGAGGCTTTGGATTTGATGGGCTATTACATGGACTTGTACCAAGAAATAGGTTACCCTTGCCAGGCCATATCAGCACTTGAAGGGGATGGCGTTGAGCATGTTCAACGCCACATGAAAGGGAAGATTAGTATGGTTTCTGGTCATTCAGGAGCTGGAAAATCCACATTGATCAATCGCCTCATTCCGGGGGTGGATATCCGTACCTCTGAGGTTTCGGAATCGCACGGAAAAGGGAGGCATACCACTACTTTTGCCGAAATGCACCCTTTACCCGAAGGTGGGTTCATCATCGATACCCCTGGGATAAAGGGATTTGGATTGGTGGATATTGCCAAGACCGATTTGCATCACTATTTCCCTGAAATGTTCAAGCGCTTGCCCGATTGCCGATTCCACAATTGCTTGCATTTGAATGAACCCGGTTGTGCAGTTAAAGCTGCGGTAGAAGCCGGTGAGGTGAATGCTGAACGTTATCACAACTACCTCATGATGTACGAAGATGACGAAACAGCGTCTTACAGATGATGTTCGGTCTTTCCTGCAATGAAGGGTGGGTTGTAAAGGCTCTCTCGATTGTAAAGTAGAGGTGCATTTGTTTCTAAGCTGATGATGTCTTGGTCTGATGCCAAGAGCAAAGCGTGTCCGGCTGCCGTATCCCATTCCATACAAGGACTAAAACGTGGGTAGAGGTGCGCTTTGTGTTGAGCCAAAGCCATAAATTTAGTGCTGCTCCCTGCTCGTTTGATTTTTATGCTTCCATGTTTTTGCTCCAGCATGGAGAGGTAGTGCTTTGTTTTTGAGTTCAAATGAGCACGAGAGACTAGCGTCGTAAACTCTTCAGGCAAGGAGTGACTTTGTGAGCGATGTTCTTCGTCCAAAATTGACTTGAGCTGATGAAAGTTTTTGGTGTGAAACAGTCCGGTGATTTTTCCACCCCACATCATCTCTTTGGTTTCTGGAAGCGCAATGACACCAATCACAGGTCGTTGATTCTCGATAAGAGCAATGTTTACCGTGTATTCTTTTGAGCCGCGAACAAATTCTTTCGTACCGTCCAAAGGGTCGATGCTCCAATAGCGTTTCCATCGTTTTCGTTCATCAAAGCTTGGTAGTATACCCTCTTCGCTCAAAAGCGGCAGTCCAATAGGGGAGAGCACATCACAAATTGCTTGATGCGCTGCTAAGTCTGCCTCAGTAACCGGTGAAGCATCGGATTTGTAATGGGTTTGATATCCTTTGGATTTGACAGATGTTATTCCTTCAGCTGCATTTTGAGCTGCATTTACAGCATAGTTGAGGAGCTCAAAGTATTCGGTTTCCATGCCGTGAAGTTACACTGATTTATAAAAAGAGCAGTTCTTGGAGTATTTGGGGATGATAGAAAATGGGTATTGGGCTCCTGTACTGGTAAAGAACGCATCGGTTCAAAAAAAATCGGGACCCTTTTGTGGAATATGTATATTTGCACCATCTCAAAATACAGGGGTGCCTTATCTGGAAAAACGTTTCCTCACGGGCTGAGATCATACCCTTCGAACCTGACCGGGTAATTCCGGGTAGGAAGTGGGTTAAATAAACCGAGCATTGGCTTCCCCTGCCGTGCTTTTATTTAACATTATCTAAATTATTTTTATGAAAAAAGTGAATTCACTTTTGATGTTGATTTTTGGGTTGTTGGCCACAACGTCCTACGCCCAAGATTCTAGTGTGTCGGGAAAAGTTCTTGACGACCAAGGAGAGCCTTTGCCATTTGTTAATGTCGTTATCGAAAGCATCGGAATGGGAGTTGCGACTGATTTTGATGGGAACTATCGCTTAGCAGGGGTTACACCCGGAACCTACGCTATTAAGTATACCTTCGTTGGGTATGACCCTGTTCTAAAAACAGGAATTGTTGTGGAAGCAGGGAAAGAAACGAGAGTGCCCGATGTAAAGATGGGTAACACTTATGATAACATCAAGATTCTACCAGTTGTCGAGCCTGAAATGATTCGCGGCAACTTGTTGAATCTCGCAGCAATTGTTTCCATTCGAGGAAATGAAGATGCACCCATCGCCAAAACTACTGTGAGTTCAAGCGAAATAGAGAAACTGAACAACGGACAAGACATGCCTTACATGGTTCAAAATACACCGTCCGTTGTGGTTACCAGTGATGCCGGAACGGGAATTGGTTATACGGGCTTGCGGATTCGTGGTTCAGATCAAACGAGGATCAATGTGACCATCAATGGTATTCCTTACAACGATCCAGAGTCGCAGGGTGTGTTTTGGGTTAATCTTCCAGATATGGCCTCCTCCGTTGATAACCTCCAAATTCAGAGGGGTGTTGGGTCTTCCACAAATGGAGCAGGAGCATTTGGGGGTAGCATGTCCTTGAACACGCTCATGATTCCAAATCAGGCATTTGCTCAAATCAACAACAGTTTTGGTTCTTTCAACACCATGAAAAACACGGTGGCATTTGGAAGCGGATTGATCGATGGTAAATGGAAATTTGAAGGAAGACTCTCGCAAATTACTAGCGATGGTTACATCGATCGTGCTTCTGCTGATCTGAAAAGCTACTATTTGTCTGGAGCGTACGATAATGGAAGAACGAGCATTCAGGCTCTGGTGTTTGGAGGAAAAGAGCGCACCTATCAAAGTTGGTATGGAACACCTGAATCCCGATTGAACAATGATGAAGAAGCCATGAGAACTCATGCTGCCAATGAAGGATACAGTGAGGCTCAACTTGAGAACCTCTTGAACTCGGGCAGAACTTATAATTTCTATCTGTATGATAATGAGGTGGACGATTATGCGCAAGATCATTATCAATTGCATTTGAATCACCGCATTGGAAACTATTTAACTGCTCAGCTATCGGGTCACTACACCTACGGAAGAGGGTTCTTTGAGCAGGAGCGTTTGGGAGAAGATTTCGAAGATTATGGATTGCAGCCCATTGTTTTTGGCGCCGATCAGGCATTTACTGCCGATGTTGATGGCGAGGGGAATCCCGTGAACTTAGACTTTGAAAGCAATTATCAGAGCAATGATGTAGAGTTCAATCACGAGGTGGTGAACGACGCACAAGGTAATCCCGTTTTGGATCCCAATGGTAATGTATTGGTGAATTCACAAGCGGGAATTAGTAAGACCGACCTCATTCGCAGAAGGTGGTTGAACAATGACTTTTATGGGGTAACCTATTCGTTGAACTACAGAAGAAACCGAGTGAATGCTGTTCTTGGAGGAGCTTATAATGATTACGACGGCGATCATTATGGTGAATTGATTTGGATGGAACATTCCAATGGTACCCAGCAAGGAGATTTGTATTATTTGAACAACGGTAGAAAAAAAGATTTCAATACCTATTTAAAAATGGATTATCGGGTGAACGATAAACTGAGTGTTTTTGGAGACATTCAATACCGTAATGTGACCTACTTTACGAGTGGAATTGATGCAGACCGCAGAAGCATTGCCGTGGGTGATACACTTGATTTTATCAACCCAAAAGTAGGAGCAACCTATAAAGTAAGTCGGAAAGACTGGATTTATGCGTCGTACAGTGTTGGTAATCGGGAGCCCGTTCGGAATGATTACATCGATGCGCTTGATGGACAAAAACCCACCCATGAAACACTGTATGACCTTGAGTTTGGTTACAAAAGACGTACAGAAAAGTACATGGTGGAGTTGAATTTTTACAACATGCAGTATGATAACCAGCTCGTTTTAACCGGGGCTTTGAATGATGTTGGAAGTGCGATTCGTACCAATGTTGCTCAAAGTTACCGAAGAGGAGTAGAGTTGTCTACCGCATGGAATATTGTACCCGGATTACGTTGGAATGTGAACGCGACCTACAGTCAGAATCGAATTCAGGATTATGAGCATGTGGTGTATGATTATACCAATGGTTTTGATGTTTTGGTTGAAGAGTACTCTGATACAGACATCTCATTTAGTCCGGACATCATTGCCAATACAGGATTAGAGTTCAAGTTTTTTGATAATGAGCGTCAGAGTCTTAGCGCAGAATGGATCGTGCGTTATGTAGGAGAGCAGTACTTGGACAATACCAGCAATGCTGATCGTGCCATTGACGCCTATTTGTTGAACGATGCTCGCGTGACCTACACCTTGAAAAACAGGTTGTTTAAAACCGCAAGTTTGAATTTGTTGGTGAACAATGTTTTGAATGCACAGTATTCGAGTAATGGGTATACGTACTCTTATGTTGTAGGAGATATGGTGACAGAGAACTTCTTTTATCCTCAGGCCGGGACGAATGTTTTGTTGTCTTTGAATTTAGGGTTTTGATTTTTGATGATTGTTGAATTGTGATTTATGAGAAGCCACCCTTTCTGTGAGAGGGTGGCTTTTTTTTGGCTATCGGCTTACGTCGCCGAGGGTCGGGGAGTTTGATTGGTTTGGTTTTGATAAGTGGATGGGGCAAGGCTACCGGCTTAGGTATCCCAAAGGTGGTTTATGGTTGATGAAGCTGTCTATTGTGTTGTATAGATAGCTATCGGCTTAAGTATCCAAAAAAGATCTTTGCTGTGGTTGGGTGTTTTTTGGGGGGGCTTTAACATATCACTAACGGCTTAAGTATCCCAGTAAAACAAAGTTATCGCGGCAATTGTGAACTCGCTGAAAAATAGAGCCTACCGGCTTAAGTCTCCATTTCAATTTAAACAATGCTAACCATTTCAAAAGGTGCTTTTCATTCCTTCAATTTACTTCTGTATACGAGAATACTTTATATCAAGAAGAACAACAACCATAAGCCAAAACAGCTCAAATCTACCGCAGAGAACGGCTTTTAACTTCGGTTCAAAGCAGCAAGGAGTTCGGGGTTTTTCTCAAAAGCGGTGCCGATAACAACAATGTCAGCCCCCGCATCAAAAGCAGATTTCATTTGAAGTTCACCGCGTATTCCTCCTCCAACGATAAGAGGGACAGAACAGTGTGTGCTTACATCGGTAATCATCTCTTTCGGTACCTCCATCATTGCACCGCTGCCCGCATCCAAATAGATGCATTTCATACCAAGTTGCTCTCCGGCCAATGCTGTGGCTGTAGCAATGCTTGGTTTATCTCGAGGTATGGGGCTTGTGTTGCTCATGTAGGATGCCGTAGTAGCTTTTCCGCCATCGATCAATAAATAAGCCGTGGGAATAATTTCTAAACCAGAACGCTTCAGGTTGAAAGCGGCTTGAACGTGCTGACCAATAAGAAACTCAGGATTTCTTCCGGAAATGAGACTCAATAAAAAAATGGCATCTGCTTGAGAGCTGATTTGATCATTAGAACCTGGAAACAGAATGATTGGGATTTTGATATTATTCCTCAGCTCTTTCATTAAAGCATGAAATCCATCATTCACCAAATGACTTCCCCCAATCAAGAGAAAATCGGCATTTGTGTTGGCAGCATCCAAAAGATCCTTAAATGAAGGAGTTGATTGAACTTCATCGGGATCAAGCAGAAGGGCCAGACCTTTCTTCTTTTGAAGTTTGAAATCGAGAATTTTCTGATAAACCAACATGTGGACAAATGTAGGGAAAGCGAAATCATTTTTCGGCCCTTCGCCAAATCCGGGTGGAATTGATGTACTCTATGGTTGTGTGGTTGATCAATTGATGACCCTGATTGAGATAGTGGAGACAACCTTTGTTGAGGCCAAGCTTAAGGATTCGTTTGCCATGCTTTGCTTTGATTACGCTGTCTTGTTTTCCCATAATAATTTTCAAGTCGACACGCTCCTTTTCGACAAGTTCCAAAATCCGCCTCAGATTAGGCCTGAAATGCTGAAACGCTAGCCAAGAATTGTAAATGCGCATGCGATCTTCAAAGCGATTACCTTCGCCCAAGTGAACATGAACAAATCGATGAAGCTTGGCATCGATCAATCGGAGTGATTTAAGCCTATCGGTTATGCCGAGAACCTTACGTGGGTTTTTGGCTACGGATCGAAACAGGCTTCTGCCCATTCTTGTACCAATCAGTAATCGATAAAACGGGTTGGTGTATAATCCGTCGGGAGCGATTAGCAAGGTTCTCTCAATATTAAAAGCGTTCATTTCCAAAATTGAGAGACAGATTTTTCCTCCCAAGCTATATCCAATAAGAGAAAAGGAGTCTGTTTTCAGTTCAGACAAAAAAGCTATGAGTAGCTCTTGGAAAGTGAATAGAGAAATTCCCTCTTCAATGTTGAATTGTTCAGGCCATGTGCTCGCTCCGTGATCAAAAAGATGAACAGAAATGATGGATTGGTCTTTTTCTAAGATGGACTCAAAGATTTGCATGTCTTCCAAAGGGCGGTTGAATCCGTGAAATGCGAGCACAAGGGATTTCCCAGTTCCGAACTGCTTGTATTCTAAGGTGAAACCTTTATGGTGGAAGAGTTTTGCCATGGAAACGAAGGTAATAAATGCTAGCTATCGGCTTAAGTAGCCAGAATAAGAATGCTTTAGATTCTGTGGGTCGTTAATTTATCAAATGATTTGCTACCGGCTTAAGTCTCCATTTTATTTTGCTAAAAAGACCAGAAACAACTTTGTGAATGACCCGTTCTAATTTGTTTGTGGTGAGTGATTTAGCTTCAGTTTGTGCTAATTTTCTGATATGAGAAATCGTGAAAATAAATCTCAGATCACACCATTTCCACGAAACTTGAAAAATGAATCGAAGTGCATTGAATATCTTATTTGGTGCAAGTGGAGCAATGGCTATAAATGCAGGAAATGTGGCAATAAGAACTACGGCAAAGGCAAGAAGTGGCATCATCGAAGATGCACAAAATGCAGGTACGATGAATCTGCTACGGCCCAAACCCTGTTTCACAAGATTAAATTCCCATTGACCAAAGCTTTTAGCATCGTCAATGATTTAATCAATAAAGAAGAAGGAAGCTCTTCTGTTGCAATTTCCCTCAAGTATCGAGTATGTCAAGAAACTGCATGGTTTTTTAAGCGAAAGGTTCAACAAGCCATGTCAAGGTTCGAAACAAAAACTTTTGGCATTTCTGCTTCGAAGAAAATCACTGTTCGCGGTGGAGGACTATTTGGAAAGAATATGCTCATAGAAGCCAGGTGGGATCGAGTAACCAAAACAACGATTAGATCGGTTTCCAGAAAGGGTACGCATGGAGGTCATCGTTATTTCGCTTCAGTGAAGTCAGTAAGGCAAGAAAAGTACAGGACCACCGAAAAAGAGGATGAACCCGATGAAAAAGCCTTGAAAGAACATAAATTGGCGAGGGGAGCATTGTGGAAGCGAAATTTGATTTTTCGTTCAGAAGGAGATCCAGAGATGATGCGGCAATACAAAATAGATCTCGAGGAGTGGGTGCGGTTTACTCATTTCCATATTTCTCGGAAACACCTTTTCTACTATTGTTGCGAGTTCAATTTCAGGAAGTGCAAGAAAGCGAAGATGAAAATTGGTCCGGAAGAGTTGATTCAATCAATGGTGCTTCATCCATGGCTTCGTTTTTCCAGAATTTCGGCTACTTAAGCCGTTAGCTCTTTTTCTACTGTTTAGGAGATTTATCAACAACTTTCCTAGAGCTTGTGAAAAGTTCCGCTTAAATAAGCTTCCTAAACCAAAAGGGTTGTCTAATTTTGTCCTCGGAATTTCACCGCGTCATCGCTGTCACCATATTTGAGTGAACGGCTAAAAAAAAAATGCCAAGAGATAAGAGTATACGTTCGGTCCTCATCATTGGAAGTGGCCCGATTGTTATTGGACAAGCATGTGAATTTGATTATTCAGGATCGCAGGCCGCACGTTCGTTAAGAGAAGAAGGTATTGAAGTAACCTTAATCAATTCCAACCCCGCAACCATCATGACAGACAAGGTTGTGGCAGATAATGTCTATCTCAAACCTCTTGAGCCCGAGTCCATCGAAGAAATTCTGAAGCTCCACAACATTGATGCGGTTTTGCCAACCATGGGCGGACAAACTGCGCTCAATCTTGCCATTAAGTGCGATGAAATGGGCATTTGGGAGGAATATGGCGTGCGGATTATCGGTGTTGATATTGACGCAATTGAAATTACCGAAAACAGAGAGAAATTTAGAGACCTCATGGGGACCATCAACGTTCCTATGGCTCCTCAAGATACGGCGAAAAGCTTCCTTGAAGGGAAGGAAATTGCACAGAAGTTTGGTTTTCCTCTTTGCATCAGAGCATCCTATACTTTGGGCGGATCAGGTGCGGCTTTTGTTCACACGAAAGAAGAGTTCGAACCATTACTTACCAGAGGATTACACTTGTCCCCAATCCATGAAGTAATGATTGATAAGGCCTTGCTCGGTTGGAAAGAGTTTGAGCTAGAGCTTTTGAGGGATGCCAATGACAACGTAACCATCATTTGTTCAATCGAAAACTTCGATCCGATGGGGATTCATACTGGGGATTCCATCACAGTGGCTCCTGCCTTAACACTTTCCGATTC
Organism: uncultured Comamonadaceae bacterium; assembly: GCA_964649515.1. Classification (GTDB taxonomy): domain Bacteria; phylum Bacteroidota; class Bacteroidia; order Flavobacteriales_D; family Sanyastnellaceae; genus CALKGK01. The sequence goes on from CAZYPV010000030.1 coordinate 34,076, forward strand.
AACGTATCAGCGCATGCGCGACATGGCCATCAAAATGATGCGCTCAATTGGAGATTTTGCCGGTGGATGCAATGTTCAGTTCGCTGTTAGTCCGGATGAAAATGAGGATATCATCGCGATTGAAATCAATCCAAGAGTTTCAAGATCATCTGCTCTTGCGTCTAAGGCTACGGGGTACCCCATCGCGAAAATTGCTGCAAAGTTGGCCATAGGGTACCATCTTGATGAATTGAGCAACCAGATTACAGGCAATACTTCAGCGTTTTTTGAACCCACTCTTGATTATGTAGTTGTTAAAATTCCACGTTGGAATTTTGATAAATTCCAGGGAGCTGATGTTGAATTAGGCCTTCAAATGAAAGCCGTTGGAGAGGTGATGGCCATTGGGCGATCGTTTCAAGAAGCACTTCAAAAAGCCTGTCAGTCCCTTGAAGTAAAGAGAAATGGGCTCGGTGCTGATGGGAAAGAGTTAAGAGATCAAGATCAGATTTTAAGAAGTTTGGAAAGGCCAAGTTGGGACCGATTGTTCCACATTTATGATGCAATAAAACTGGGGATTCCTTTCAAAACGATTCAAGAGAAAACCAAGATCGATTTTTGGTTTTTGAAACAGATTGAAGACCTTCTTTTTGTAGAACGACGAATAGAAAAGCACACCGTATCGTCCATTCCAAGAGAACTGCTTTTTGAGGCAAAACAAAAGGGCTATGCAGATCGACAAATTGCTCACTTGCTCCGTTGTCTGGAAAGTGAAGTTCACGCAAAAAGAACCGAATTGTCAATCAATCGTGTTTACAAAGTGGTGGATACCTGTGCGGCGGAGTTTCCAGCCTTAACGCCTTATTTCTATTCTACCTTTGAGGATGAAAATGAGTCCATTGTTAGCGATAAGAAAAAAGTGATTGTCCTTGGTTCAGGTCCGAATAGAATTGGCCAAGGAATCGAATTTGATTATTGTTGTGTCCATGGTGTCTTGGCCGCAAAAGAGTGCGGTTACGAGACGATTATGATCAACTGCAACCCAGAGACAGTGTCAACAGACTTTGATACTGCAGATAAACTATATTTTGAGCCTGTTTTCTGGGAGCACATCTATGATATCATTCAGCACGAAAAACCCGAAGGAGTGATTGTACAGCTGGGTGGTCAAACAGCACTAAAGCTTGCTGAAAAGCTGGAGAGGTACGGGGTGAAAATTCTTGGTACTTCCTATGAAGCCTTAGATTTAGCAGAAGATAGAGGAAGCTTTTCAAATATTCTGAAAGAAAACAACATTCCTTATCCAAAGTTTGGGGTAGTGGAAAATGCAGAACAAGCCATCGAATTGTCTCGTGAGCTCGGATTCCCGCTTTTGGTTCGTCCTTCTTACGTTTTGGGAGGTCAAAGGATGAAAATTGTGATCAATGAGGCCGACCTAGAAACAACGGTGGTCAACATTCTCAGAGACATGCCAGACAATAAGATATTGTTGGATCACTTTCTCGATGGGGCAATCGAAGCTGAAGCAGACGCTATTTGCGATGGAGAAGACGTTTATATCATTGGGGTAATGCAGCACATCGAACCTGCCGGAATTCATAGTGGGGATTCTTATGCAGTGTTGCCTCCTTATAATTTGGGAGACTTAATTGTGGAGCAGATACGGGAGCAAACAAAAAAGATTGCATTGGCGCTCAAAACCGTTGGTCTCATAAATATCCAGTTTGCTGTTAAAGACGACATGGTTTATATCATTGAAGCGAATCCTCGCGCTTCAAGAACAGTACCTTTCATTGCCAAGGCTTACGACGAGCCGTATGTGAATTATGCCACTAAGGTGATGTTGGGAGAAAAGAAGGTGAAAGACTTCAAGTTTGAGCCGAAAAAGTCGGGTTACGCAATTAAAATACCAGTGTTCTCTTATGAGAAGTTCCCGAATGTTAACAAGGAGTTAGGGCCAGAGATGAAGTCAACAGGAGAAGCTATTCGATTCATAAAAGACCTTAAAGACCCATTCTTCCGAAAAATCTATTCAGAGAGAAACTTATATTTGAGTAAATAGAGAAGTATGGGGTTTATTCGCTTTGTATTTTATGTAGTCGTTGGATACGTGATCCTTCGTTTTTTGAGGAGGCTTTTTGCACCCAAAACACGCTCTGGTAATCGAGCGCAAAATTCTGGAGGAGGCGAAAAAAACAGAAGTGATCAAAAATTGAACACGGATGGTATCGGAGATTATATCGACTATGAAGAAGTGAAGTAGTGGAGTGATATGATATTAAGGGCCAGATCAAGAACAAATTCGTTGTTGACTGGCTTTTTTTCTGTGTAAATTCCCGCAAGGATAAGCTATCGGCTTAAGTAGCCGGATTTTCGGTAAAGAGCGAAAAAGCGTTCTATTAAAGTACTTTCTGTTTATACCTTCTAAGTAATTAGTTGTTTTGGTTTCTGTGAAATCTGAGTTCTGGATCTCCTTATTTGATCCACTTTTTTTGGGATACTTAAGCCGATAGCCGAGTTACACTATTTCAATGAACAGCCCTCTAAAGCGGCATCCAAACCCTATAAAAATCGACCAAAACCAAAAAAGATTATCTCGAAATTTATTGGGATACTTAAGCCGGTAGAAGCAATTGATCAACTAAAAAACGAGTCATCAAAAATTCAGCCCCTTCCAAACCGATACCATCCCATTTCACCCTCAATCTGATACGCGCAAAATCAATTTTTAATTTGGGATACTTAAGCCGATAGCCCCCTCCAACGAATCCATCAACCCCCAATTTCATTTTCTCTCCGCTCTCCACTATCTTTCG
>CAZYPV010000031.1:0-32095 GCA_964649515.1 uncultured Comamonadaceae bacterium
CCACTTGTCATCAACGCCGCAGCGCAGAACAGAAAAAATTGCTTTTTCATTTTTGTGTAGTATTAGTTTGCTTGCGCAAGTTATAAAAAACGAGAACACTGCAATTTCAGTACCAATTTATTTGGCAGCTTTTATGAACTTGGGGAAAACTGATCCTTCCTTCTCCTCCTTCCATTTTGATCATACACCCATCATCAGTGCACTAGAGCAAGGTTCGCTTCGTCAGCATTTGCCTTACAGCCAATTCGCCGAATGACCTACAAACCTCGAATTAGAACACACGTAACAGCTAACAAACAATTTCACCATGTCTCTACGCACAAGAATTGCGGGCATTGCATTCATTTTTGCATTGTTCTGCCTCACCTCAGTGCTTCACGCACAAAACACCAGCTCACCCAGTTCGAAGCTCATGGAAGCTTTTGACCAAGAATCCTTGGCATTAAAGAGCTCCGAAGACATCCAATGGATGAATTTCATTGCTGATCACGGTTTCTTCGTTCAAAAACTTGAAGACAAAGGACAAGGTTTCCCCGACCTGCTCGAGCGATACCCCGAGCTGAATGTGGACAACATCAACCCGTTTCTCTTGGACATCATGCCGACTGACCGACACCAATATTTCCGCATTGGCGACACCGGTTATGTGGTGATCTTCTACTCCTTAGAACGCTTGAAAGTACTTCATGCACGAGCCCAGATACAGCAAAAAGCCACCCTCAACCCTTAAGCCATGAAAAACACCATTCTATTTTTCGTCTTGTTCTTGAGCGCCCAAATGTGGTCACAAGAATACCCCATCGGAACCGCCTCCATTGTTGATTGTGGTGCGTTCTTGGTGGATGATGGCTATAGCTCTTCCGACTATTCTGCCAATCAAACTTCTGTTACAACGATTTGTTCCGATGGCAGTGAGGCCAGTAACCTCATTAATCTTTATTTCACCGTGTTTGACCTCGGGAGTGGTGATGTAATGAACATTTACGATGGCAATTCAACATCAGCTCCGCTTCTTGGATCTTACTCTGGGAATGAACTACAAAGCACTGATGTTACTGCGAGCAACGTGAACGGTTGCCTCACCGTTCAATTCATTGCAGATGCGGACCTAAATGTAGGTAACTTCTCCGCGAGCATTTCTTGCGGTACGCCTTGTGTTAAACCATGGGCTATTGCTACCAGTTCTGAAGCCTCACCGATCAAACTTTGCGTTGGTGAAACAATCTCCTTTGACGGAAGTACCAGTACTTTTGGTCCAGGAAACACTTTTGCAAGCGCTGTTTGGGATTTTGGTGATGGGAATACATCCACAGACTGGCCTTCTGCAAGCCATTCCTTTGATGAACCGGGAGGATATCCGATTCAATTGAGTATAACGGATGACAACGGCTGCACCAATGCCAATGTTATTGACCTCATCGCGTACGTTTCAACAACTCCACAAGTGAACATCACTTCCAGCACCAATAGCGAATGCTTAGGTACTGAAATCAATTTGTCTGCTGACGTTACCCCAACAACTTGGACCAACATTCCTCAAGCCGACTTTGGATCTGCACTCTGGGTTCCGGATGATCAGAGTGGCTGCTTCAACCATGAACTCACCTTTTCTCATTTCACTCCAGGTGCACTGATTACCGATGTTAACCAAATTGAAAGCCTCTACCTCAATTTTGAACACACCTACATGGGCGATCTCGTGATCACCTACATCTGTCCGAATGGGCAATCCATCATTACCCATCAACAAGGAGGTGGAGGAACTTCATTGGGTCAGCCCGTGAATGGCACAGACGGAACTCCTGGAACGGGGTGGGATTATTACTGGACACCTGATGCCACCAATGGAACATGGATTGCCAACGCCGGCGGCACCTTGCCCAGTGGCAGTTATGAATCAGTTCAATCCTTTAACAACCTCGTTGGGTGCCCATTGAACGGTACTTGGGAAATAGAAGTTTGCGATATGTGGAGTGCAGACGACGGATACATTTTTGATTGGCAAGTGAATATGGACCCGGCGCTCTATGCTGATGTCATCACCTTCACTCCAGAATTTGATATTTCTTGCGGAAATGGAGAATGGACAGGTGACGGAATTGCATCGGCCCAAATTGACTGTTTCGATGTACTCATAGAAGGCGCAACGGCGGGAAGCAACAATTACACTTTCTCAGTGGTGGACAACTTCGGCTGCAGTTATGAAGAAGACATTACCGTGAACTACATCGTGGGGGGAACTTGTAACAACCCACCGACCCTTGTAAACGATAACTTCAACGTCAATGAAGACAGCATCACTTCACTCAACGTGCTGCTCAATGATAGCGACAGTGATGTTGGTGATGCCATCGTTCCCGGAAGCGTTTCTATTGTATCGAACACCTCCAACGGCACATTGGTGGTGGGTGGAAACGGCATCATTAACTACACCCCAAACCCCAATTATTTTGGTCAGGATAGCTTCGAATATCAAGCTTGCGATACTAACGGAGCTTGCAGCAGTGCTACAGTAACCATTAATGTTGAAGAAGTGAACGATGCGCCAAGCGTTGTGAACGACTTTTTTGTAGTGGTGGAAGATCAAGTGACCAATTTGAACATCCTCGCCAACGATGGTGATATGGACGGTAGCTTGGTACTTTCTAGCATTACCACAGCAAGTGGTCCGACCAATGGAAGCATTGTTCTTGAAGCAAACGGAAGCATTACCTACACTCCTGCTCCCGGCTTCTTTGGCAATGACAGCTTTACTTACACCGTTTGCGACGACGGGTTACCCGAAATTTGTGACGCGGCTTTGGTTAGCATCACCGTTGCTCCAATTAACGACGCCCCTGAGGTGAACAACGATTTTATTTCGAGCAATGAAGACAACTCCGTGACCATCGATGTGTTGAATAATGATAGCGACAGCGATGGAAATTTGCTTGCAGCAGGCATGAGCATCATCAGCGCACCCAGCAATGGAAACATCATCATCAACCCGAATGGAAGCATCACCTACACCCCTAACCCCAACTATTTTGGAAACGACCTTTTTGTTTATGAAATCTGTGACGATGGTACCCCATTGCCCGCGGCTTGCGGACAAGCAGAAGTGCAAATTGAAGTACTCCCGGTAAACGACGCCCCCTTACTTGTAGACGATTTCGCTGACGTAAATGAAGACAGCAGCGTGATCATCAACATCCTTGATAACGATTCCGACACTGAAGGAAATTTAGACCTTTCCTCACTCATCATCACCGATTTTCCTGTGAATGGGACTGCCGTGGTGAATGGTGATGGAAGCATTACCTATACCCCTGCCCCTAACTTTCATGGCAACGACGCTTTCAACTATCAAATTTGCGATCTCGGTTCTCCCGTGCCCGTGATTTGTGTTGAAGCGGGCGTTGGCATCACCGTTCACCCGGTCAACGATCTTCCCAATGCCGAGGACGATTTCGCCTCCATGGATGAAGATGCAGGAAGCATCACCATCAACATCCTTTCCAACGATTCGGACATTGACGGAAACCTTCTGGCTTCAGGAATAAGCATTACCGAGACGCCCGAAAATGGCGCTATCACCATCAACCCGAACGGTACATTAACGTACACACCCAATGAACATTTTAACGGAGAAGAGATCATTGAATACCAGATTTGTGATGATGGAACTCCGCTTCCCGCTGCTTGCGACGAAGCTGAATTGACCATTACGATTCAACCCGTGAACGACGCCCCGCTCGTGAACAACGATACCGCAATGGGAACGGAAGACCAACTCCTATTGATCGATGTTCTGGCCAACGATAGTGATATCGAAGGGGAGTTGAACATCGCATCCATGATCATTACTTCTTTTCCAACAAATGGCGAAGTGCAAATCAACGCTGATGGAAGCATCACATATGCCCCCTATCCCAACTTTAATGGGGCTGATAGCTTTCAATACCAAGTTTGCGATTCGGGGAGTCCGGCACCTGAAATTTGCGCTACGGCCAACGTCAACATCAGCATCGCTTCGGTGAATGACGCTCCTGTTGCCGATGACGAGTCTGCCGAAATGGACGAAGACGGAGGAAGCATTACCATTGATATTCTTGATGGTGATAACGATATTGATGGAAATTTGATCTTAGACAACATCACTTTTCCAACACCTGCAAGTAACGGATCACTCCTTTCTAACGGAGACGGAACCGTGACTTACACGCCCAACCCTGATTTCTTTGGAACGGAAATCATCGAATACCAAATTTGTGATGATGGAACTCCCCTACCTGGACTTTGCACCACGGGAATCATCACCATCACCGTGAACCCGGTTAATGATGCTCCTGAATTGGTGGACGATAGTACCACTGCTTGGGAAGATCAACCCTTGGTGTTTGACATCTTGGCCAATGACTTCGATGTCGACGGTGAATTCGATCTAAGCACCTTAATCATCACCTCAAGTACCACGAATGGAACGCTCAACATCATGCCCGACGGAACGGTACTGTACACACCCAACCTCAACTTTAACGGTAACGATGCCTTTTCGTACAGCATTTGCGACAACGGAACACCCCTCCCCGGTTTGTGCGATGAAGCCAATGCGATCATTACCGTAAATCCAGTAAATGATCCTCCAGTGGTTTTGGACGATGAAGCCTACACCATTGTAAATGCGCATGTGAACATCAATGTGCTTCAAAACGACAGCGATCTGGAAGGCAACCTGTTGATACAGAGCATTTCCATCCTCACACCTCCTCAAAACGGAAGTGTAATGATCAATCAAGATGGCAGCATCACCTACGAACCGAACGAAGATTGGGACGGTTTCGATAGCTTTCAATACGAAGTGTGCGACGATGGGAATCCACTCCCCGGAGAATGCGCCAGCGCTTGGGTGAACATTGAAGTGGAAGACGTATTCCCCAACGTGAACGACGACATTTTGAGCACGAATGAAGATGCCGAGCTGGTACACAACATCTTCGGCAATGACAACGACCCCAATAACAATTTGGACCTGAGCAGCTTCGAACTGCTTTCCAACCCAACCAATGGAACCATGAGCATTGATACGGACGGAACCATGACCTATCTCCCATTTGCTGATTACCATGGAGTTGATCAATTTGAATACCAACTGTGTGATAGTGAAGGCTACTGCGATCAAGCCTTGGTTCAAATCACAATAGTTTCTGTAAATGACGGCATCCTCGCTTTAGATGACCACAACATCACCCTCGAAGGCATGCCCTGTTCTGGAGATTTTCTGTGGAACGATAGCGACCCCGATGGAGACCAATTTGTGATCAACACAGAAGCACTCACAGCACCATTGCACGGCTTGGTGAGCATTGACGACGATGGAAGCTATACCTATTTGCCCAATGCTGGATACGAAGGAAACGACTCCTTCACCTATGAAATTTGTGACGACGCCCTTGATTTTATGTGTGCCACCGCAACGGTTTACATTGTTGTCGCTGAAAATGAATTTGGTGAAAATGGCGCACCCATTGCGCTTGACGACACCTTCGTATTGGAGTTGAATGGAAACGTACAAGGAAACGTATTGAACAATGATAGCGATCCTGAAGGAGACAACATGCAGCTCAACACCACACCATTATTAGCGCCCTTATATGGCTTTGTGAACTTGAACGAGAACGGGACCTTTACTTATAGTCCAGACCCCGGTTTTACAGGAGAAGATCATTTTGTGTATGAACTTTGTGACGGTGATGAAGCCTGTGCAAGTGCGAATGTTCGCCTCATTGTTCAGCCCGTTTTTGACCTTACTGATGAAAACCTCCCTCCAGTAGCCAACGACGACCTCTTCACGGGAATCGAAGACGAAGTACTGACCATGGATTTGCTCTGTAACGACTTCGACTTGAACGCCAACATCGATCCATCGAGCATCAACATCCTCACGGAAACATTGAACGGAACATTAAGCATGAACGAAGACGGAACCTTGAGCTACACCGCTTTTGAACCCGATTTTTTCGGGAATGATCAATTCATGTATGAAATCTGTGATGAAGGAAATCCCGCATTGTGCGCGCAAGCCATGGCATATATTTCCATCGTTGAGGCCAATGATCCATTGACAGTTACTCACGCCAACCTCACCTTGAACAACGAAGATGTTTTTCAAGGAGCATCATTGGTAACCACCGAAGACACACCTTTGGAAATCTGTTTAACCATCACTGATCCGGACGGAGATGGGATCGATTTTGACTTTTTCAACACCACCGCCATTTCAGGAACAGCAAGTGAAGGAATGAGTGAAGCAGATAGCTGTTTCACTTACACTCCAGGAGCCAACTTCAACGGTTTGGACGTGATGGACCTCGTAGTGTGTGATGACTACGGCTTGTGCCAAACCATTCAATTGCTCATTCAAGTGGACCCTGTCAACGATGCACCAACTGCAATGGACGATATTGCACTCACTGACGATAACAGCATCCTCATCATTGACGCCTTAGAGAACGATACCGATGTGGACGAAGGAAACCTCATCAGCATTACAGAAGTGGGCGATGTGAGCAGTGGAGAAATCAGCATCAACCAAGCGGGATCACTCACCTACGTGCCAGAACTTGGCTTCTGTGGAATAGTGAATGTTGCTTACACCATTTGTGATGATCAAGATCCGCAGCTTTGTGATGAAGCAACAGTGACGATTGAAGTCATTGCCTCAGACGACGACGAAGACGGTCTCTCTGATTTTTATGAAGGCATTGAACTCGATACGGACGGAGACGGCATCCTCGATTACTTGGACACTGATAGCGACAATGACGGAATTTCTGATCACACCGAGGCGGGCTATGCTACTTTCGATTTGTGTAACATCATGAGTATTGACACCGATGGAGATGGCATTCCCAACTACCTCGACCTCGACAGTGATGGAGATGCCATTCCTGATTCGGTTGAAGGCAGTGCCGTTCCGCAAGACAGTGATTTGGACGGGACTCCAGATTACCTCGATTTGGACGCTGATGGTGATGGAATTCCAGACAGTATTGAAGCCGGAACGAATGGAAATCTCCCACTCGACGTGGATGGAGACGGCACCCCTGACTTCCTTGATTTGGACAGTGATGGCGACGGAATCCCTGATTACATCGAAGCAGGAAACAATCCTTCAGACCCCTTGGATACCGACGGCGATGGCACCTATGACTTCCGAGATTTGGATGCGGATGGTGACGGAATTCCCGACGAGGTGGAAGCAGGAAAAGACCCGGACTCCCCGCTTGACACCGATGGAGACGGAGCACCCGATTATGTTGACCTCGATGCAGACAACGACGGAATAGGGGACCACATTGAAGCCGGTGAAGACCCTGAAAACCCCGTGGACACCGACGGCAATGGCACACCGAATTACCAGGATCTGGATTCCGACGGTGACGGCATGCCCGACAACCCGAACGATGTGGACAGCTACACCGCAGATTGTGATGAAGATGGATTGGTGAACATTCTCGACCCCGATCCCTGCTTTGATCATGTTTCACCACCACAAGGATTCTCTCCAAATGGCGATGGTTATGGTGATACTTGGCACATCGAGCGTTTGGAAGACTTCCCAGATGCCTCCATTGTGATCTACAACCGCTATGGAAACATCGTTTACCAAGAAGCGCCCTTCAGTAACGATTGGAACGGTGAAGGAAACATTGGAATGGCCGGACAACTTCCCGGAGGAACCTACTTCTACATTCTGGATTTCGCAGCACTTGGAAAGACCGTTCAAGGATATGTTTACATCTCAAGAAACAACTAATTCAACTCAAAAGTTATGACATCAATTTTAAAAACAAGCACCGTATTTTGCTTCTTGGCGGCATTGCTTTGGAGTGAAAACACAAGTGCACAGCAAGATCCGCTGTTCAGTCAATACTACTTCAATCCGCTCACCATCAACTCGGGATATGCCGGAGCTAGGAATTCGCTCAACGCTACGTTCATCGCAAGAGAACAATGGGTGGGAGTGGAAGGAAGGCCCAGAACACATTCCTTCAGCATGCACTCCCCTTTGCAAAACGAAAGCATTGCCTTTGGGTTCACCTTCATGAGAGATCAAGTGGGTCCGGTACAAAGCACCGTTGTAGCGGGAGACATTGCCTACCGATTCAAAGTGAGTAAAAAAGCCCGACTTGCCTTAGGTTTAAAAGGGGGAGTGAACATGTTTGCCGCAGAACTCAGTGAACTTGAAGGAACCGATCCCAACGATCTCAATTTTGCACAAAACCTACAAAACACGCCCCTCCCCAATTTCGGAGTGAGCGCCTATTGGTGGAGTGAGGAATTCTTCCTAGGACTCAGTGCACCTCGATTGATCGAAAACCAAATCACCTCGGGAACGGACATGATCCAAAATCAAGAAAAACGACACTTTTTCCTCATGGGTGGATATACCTTCCCTGTGAGCCGTGATGTAAAGTTTCAACCTACATTTCTCTCAAGATATGTAAGTGGGGCGCCGCTCAGCATGGACTTGAATGCCAACTTTTACATCCACGACTGGCTTTGGCTAGGAGCCTCTGCGCGCTTTGGTGATTCATTCGGTTTAATTGCCGCTTTTCGATTGAGCGACCAGTTTCGCGTGGGCTACTCCTTCGATTTCCAAACCAACCAACTCGTAAACTACACCACCGGATCCCATGAATTCATGATGAGCTACGATATCCAATTTGGAAAAAACCGCCTGCGCTATCCTTGTTGGAATTGACTTTCCATTGAAGGCGTGTTTTTTACCACTGATGCAATTTCTTTTTGACAATTGATGGGATTCCTCGTTCTTTCGTACCCTATATTTATCGGTATGAATTTCGAGAACCCCATCGTTGATTTTGAGCAACTCCCTCAAGCACAAGAAATCGATTTTGAGTTGCTTCCCAAACGCTACTTGAGCTATCGAAGGCTTACTTTCTTCATTTTGCTCTTCTTTTTGTCGGGCATGTGGGTGGGGCCGCTCTTCGCGAAAGAATTCATCGCAGCCGCCATTACCGGAGGAATTTGGTTGACCCTCTTGCTTCTCATTTTTGTTTTTGAAAAAAAGCGTTATTCCAACAAAGGACTTGCACTACGAGAGCACGACATCACCTACAAAGAAGGGGTTTTCTTTCAAAAAATGGTCACCATTCCCTTCAACCGCATTCAGCACAGTGAGATTTCTCGCGGACCTCTTGAGCGCAAATTTCGCTTGTCCAGCTTGAAAATTTTCACCGCGGGAGGATCTCTCAGCGACCTCTCCATATCCGGTCTCGACCCAGAAAGGGCCAAAGAGCTCAAAGATTTCATTGCAAAATCTGTAGCCAAGCATGTCTGAAAAAGGATTCGAACAAGCCAGAAGACAGGAAGTCTTGGGTGTGATCATCATGCTGGCCGACAACATTCGGAAAATCGTTCGTGGGTCTTTGGGTATCATTGCCGTTGCTGTGGTTCAGCCTCAGGTACTCCCCTATCTCAAGTGGCTTGCGCTCGCCATTCTTCTGCTCACCGCAGCTTTCACCATTCTCCAATTTCGAAAGTTTATTTTTTATGTGGCTGATGGTGAACTGATTTTGGAAAAAGGTGTTTTCGTGAAAGATCGATTGGCCATTCCTTTTGAACGGATCCAAACCGTCAACATTCAACAAAACCTGGTCCAACAGATCGTTCAGCTCTCTGGAGTGAAAATCGATACCGCGGGCTCGGGGAAAGAAGAACTCGAAATCAAAGCGCTCTCAAAAAAAGATGCCCTTGCCCTCAAAGATCTTCTCCAATCTGAAAGAGACAACAGCATCCGTGAAGAGGAAGGCATTCAGTGCTCTGACGAAAATGAAATCGCTTTTGAACAAAGAGTCCCGCTAAAACGCAAAAAACTCGTTTCCCTCTCTATCAAACAATTGCTGATTGTTGGCTTAACCGAAAACCACATTCGCAGCGGACTCATTGCCTTTGCTATTCTCTGGGGTTATGCCTCTCAATATGCTGAATTCATTGGTGAAGAATTGGAGTCACGTTCCGTTGAATTGGGAAAAGAAATGGTGCAGGCGGGATGGTATGCCCTTTTGTTTTTCATCGTCACATTCTTGGTCGTTTCAACCCTCACCTCATTGGTGCGAGTTGTGCTGCAATTCTTCAACCTCGAAGCGGTGTTGGAAGGACAAAAACTGTGGGTGAAGGCCGGACTATTGAAGCGAATTGAAAACACCATCCCCCTCAACAAGATTCAATTTATCGAATGGCACGACAATCCACTTCGTCGCTCCTTGGGCTTTCAATCCTTGAAGGTGTTTCAAAGCAAAAGTGAAGACCGAGCAAAAAAAAGCGTTGAAATCCCCGCTTGTTTTCCAGAACAAGAAGCCTTGGTGTGCAAAGAGCTATATCCAAGTTTGGAGGAAGACCCGAAGTTATTGACCCTGAAATCGAACCCGCATTACGCTCGTGTGCTGATCGCTTTTTTCAGCCTTCCTATTCTGCTCATTTCTGGGGTGATCTTCGCCAAATCCACCTACCTCGGAGTTACGGCCTTTGTTGTTCTAAGTGCCCTCAATCTTTTTTTAAGTAGCCGCTTTGTTTCGGCCATCCAACTTAGCCTAGGGAAGGAATACCTCATTTATGAACGCGGATTTTTGTTCCGAAAACGCACCGTGCTTCCTTTATTCAAGGGTCAAACACTGAGTTTGAAACAAACCCCGTTCACCAAGAAGCGCAAACTCGCTCATCTCACCTTCTCCACCGCTTCAGGAAATAGGAGCATTCGCTACTTGCACATTGATGAAGCCTTAAAAGTGTACAACTACCTTTTGGCTCAAGTAGAGCAATCGTCCAAAAGCTGGATGTAAACCGCTCTGCGTCAAACCCTCAAAACCAAATGTAATGCATAAAGGTGAGTGGGATTCTTCCAATAAATTCTTATCTTCACGCTAATGAAAAAGCACTTAGCCTATTTCTTCCTTTGCCTTACACTGCTTTCTTCTATGAACGTGCTGGTGGACATGCACCTGTGTGAAGGAGAAGTTAAATCTGTGGCCCTTTTCAAAAAGGCAAAAAAGTGCTTTGGCTATTTTGAAGCCCTTGAGTTTGCCAAGACCAATGCAACAAAACAGGAAGATGCTCTTAACGCTAAATCCTGCTGCGGTAATGCACAAATAGAAGTAAAGGCGCAACAACTCAAAAACGACCCCCCCTCTGATTTTGGCGCCATCCAATTTCTTGCTCAAGCACCAGTAAAAGTGGTACTCCACCATGTGACCGAAAGCTTGGAGGAAGGCGCATCGATTCACCATCATTTCAAAGACAAAATCCCCAAAAACCATTTGTGGAAACAATGGGAGAATTTTCGTTTGTAGGAGCAAAATCAACTTCGAAAACATGCTTTCAAACAACGAAAAATCAAACCCATGAAAAACACTTTTACCCTTCTTGTCTTGGCATTCTTTGCCTCTAGCACAATTGCTCAAAACGACATTTATCTTGATTTCAACCACTTGTGGAACGGCAACCCTTTTGTTCAAGAAACAGAAGTACTAGCGAACAATGGAAGTCCTATTAAAGTAAACCGCTTGGAGTTCTATCTATCGGGCTTTAGCATTCAGCACGATGGTGGACAAGTTACCGAAATCGACGAACAGTGGCTGCTCGTTCGTCCGGCAGACAATGCATCCTTTTACCTAGGAAACTTTGATATCAATCAAGTTGAAGCCATTACTTTCTCTTGCGGTGTAGAGGAAGAATACAATCATCTTGACCCCTCTACTTACCCCGTTGGACACCCCTTAGCTCCTCAAAACCCTTCCATGCATTGGGGATGGGCCAGCGGATATCGCTTCATTGCATTTGAAGGGACCTCAGGAGCCGCTTTTAGTCAAATTTGGGAAATCCATGCGCTTGGTGATGCTCACTACATCGAACAAACCGTTTATACCGGGGCTGAGAACATTTCTGGAGACCTCCACATTGGCCTCGATGGAAACTATGCCAACCTTCTTGGTGCACTGAACGTTTCGAACGGAATGATTGAGCACAGTGAAACCGGACAAACCATCAATGCCATTTTTAACAACATGCAGAACAGCGTTTTCACGGCAAGCGATGGAACGGTGAACATTCAGGAAGCATCCTCGTCTGCGTCTTTTTCGATTTTTCCGAACCCAAGCAATGGCAAGATCAGCATCAAGAGCGAATATCCTTTACAAAGCATTCAAATTGTTGATGCCCAAGGGCGAATTGTTGTTCAGCAAGATGTCTTCGGTGTGGGGCAAAAGCAGCTTTCTTTGGAAGAGCTCCCCGACGGAATTTACACCATGTTGGCCAACTTTGGAGACCGGCAAGAGTCCCTTCAATTCATTTTAAACTAGGCATCAACTAACCCTGCCCTGCTCGGATGCTGCAATTTTGAACCGCTACCAAAGGCGGTGCAAAGGAAAAGAGTTCTCCTTCAGCCCGAAAAAAAACCGCGCTTGAGGTCCTTTTCGCAGGACAATTTCTCTGAGTAGCCATTACTTATCTCCATGAAAACGAACTACTTCATACTACTTATCAGTTCCATTTTGTTGCTGGCTTGCGCAAAAGACGAAGAGCCCGAGCTCACCAACAACGAACCGGCCGTGAGTTACGACCCCAGTCCTTATCAGCTCGACTACCCCATCCATTTTCCACCACCCCAATTGCCGGAAGACAATCCCTTAACCGTGCAGGGGGTGAAGTTGGGGAAAATGCTTTTTCATGAAACTGCTTTATCTGCAGACAATAGTCAGTCTTGTGCCTCTTGCCATTTGCAAACCGATGGATTTTCAGATCCTGCGCAGTTCAGTATTGGTGTGCAAGGTTTGCCCGGTACACGACATGCCATGGCAGTATTCAACATGGCTTGGAACAACAATGGTTTCTTTTGGGATGGACGCGCTGCGGAGCTACGAGATCAAGCTTTATTGCCCATTGAAGACGAATTGGAAATGGACGAAAGCTTGAACAATGTGGTGCAAAAGCTCTCCAACATTCAGGAATATCGCGAGCAGTTCGTGCGTGCATTTGGCAGCGAAGAAATCACTCCTACCCTCATCTCCTTGGCTTTGGAGCAATTCATGTTTTCCATTGTTTCCGTCAATTCGAAATATGACCGCTACCTTTTGGGAGAAGAAACACTCACACCTGAAGAGGAACGCGGACGATTGCTTTTTTTCACGGAGTACAACCCTTTTTTCCCTGATGATTCGGGAGCTGATTGTGTTCATTGCCACGCGGGAATCAATTTTGAGAACGACCAATACATGAATAATGGTTTGGATACCGAAGCGGAAATAAGCGATGAAGGGCGAAAAAACGCAACTGGACTCGAAGAAGATCGCGGAAAATTCAAAGTAACCTCCTTGCGAAACATTGCAGTGACCGCTCCGTACATGCACGATGGTCGTTTCACAAGCTTGGAAGAGGTGATGGAGCACTACAATTCAGGGATTAAAAACTCCAACAGCGTGGATCCCGCAATTCTGGCAACACAAGAAACAGGCTTAATGCTCAGTGCCCAAGATATCAGCGATATTGTCGCCTTTCTAGGCACATTAACCGACGACGATCTCCTTACCTCGAGCGAATACCAGGCCGATTAGTGGAATTTTGAACAAATACTTTAAATGATAAGTTAGTGAAGGGATGAGGCCATTTTGTTTGGTTTTTGTCCCTTTTTCGTTGATTCATTCCCACGAAAAGCAAAGATTGAAACCACATTGCTTATCTTTAAAGTCACTTACAACTAAATTATCTTACTGCGATGGTTAAATTTCTACGTTCTAGATTATCGATTTTCATCTTACTGTGCAGCCTAGGGAATATTGTCCGAGCTCAAGAACATACCGTAGCTCGAGAGTGGAATGAAGTGCTTTTGGAAGCCATTCGCGATGATTTTGCCCGACCAACAGTGCATGCGCGAAATCTCTTCCACACCTCTGTGGTGATGTATGACTCATGGGCCGCTTACAATCAAACTGCTGTTCCTTATTTCTTGGGAAGAACCCATGGTGATTTTGAGGTACCTTTTGAGGGAGTGGCTGCGCTCAATGGAGAGCTTGCTGCCGAAGAAGAAGCAATGTCATACGCTTGTTATCGATTGCTCACTCATCGTTTCCAAGACTCGCCCAACAACTTTCCCACCCAACAGCGATTCGATTTGTTGATGGACGAACTTGGCTACGACATTGCCTACACGGAAACCAACTATCAAAACGGCGTTCCTGCAGCACTGGGAAATTATTTGGCTGAACAAATGATTGCTTTTGGTTTGCAAGATGGTGCAAACGAGCAAGGAGAATACGTTAACCAGTATTACGAACCTGTCAATCCTGAACTTCCCATGGATCTTCCGGGAAATCCAGACATGATTGATCCCAATCGTTGGCAACCGCTAGGAATTACTGATTTCATCGATCAGTCAGGCGAGCCCATCACAGGAACCCTCCCTTTTCTAAGCCCTGAATGGGGAAATGTACACGGTTTTGCAGTGAGCGATGAAGTCATGACAAGCTACAACCGGGATGGGGACGACTATCAAGTGTATCACGATCCCCTCGCACCTCCCTACCTCGATCCTATGGTTCAAAGTGGAATGGAAGACGATTGGAAGTGGGGCTTCTGTTTGGTGGCCATTTGGTCTTCGCATTGTGGCCCCGAGAACGATGTGATTTGGGACATCTCTCCTGCGAGTATAGGGAACATCCCAGATCTTCCAGAGGATTTCACCTCCATGCGCGATTTTTATGATCTTTTTGAAGGGGGCGATCCCAGCCAAGGACACGAAGTGAATCCAGCAACCGGACAACCATACACGGCTCAATATGTTCCGCGTGGAGATTATGCCAGAATCTTAGCTGAATTTTGGGCGGATGGTCCGGACTCCGAAACTCCTCCAGGTCACTGGTTCTCCATCTTGAATTACGTGAACGACCTCCCCATGCTTGAAAAAAGATGGGCAGGCGAAGGGCCCATTCTAAGCGATCTTGAATGGGACGTGAAAACCTATTTCACCCTTGGTGGAACCATGCACGACGCTGCAATCTCTGCGTGGAGTGTGAAAGGCTGGTACGATTACGTAAGACCTGTTTCTGCGATCCGTTATATGGCAGAAAAAGGGCAGTCTTCCGATCCAATGCTGCCCAATTATGACCCCGCAGGATTCCCTCTCGTGCCCGGTTATATTGAACAAATTGAAGTGGGAGATCCATTGGCCGGACCAAATAATGAAAACGTTGGTGAAATTAAACTTTACGCTTGGAAGGGTCCGGATTACATCGAAATCCCAGAACTCGACCAAGCCGGAGTCGATTGGATTTTGGCCAAAGAATGGTGGCCCTATCAACGTCCTTCTTTTGTGACTCCTCCTTTTGCCGGATACGTTTCTGGTCACTCCACCTTCTCACGAGCTGCTGCAGACATTCTAACCTACATGACTGGAGATCCGTTTTTTCCGGGTGGAATGGGAGAATTCGAAGCTCCACAAAACAGTTTTTTGGTTTTTGAGGAAGGTCCGAGCATCGATGTAACCCTTCAATGGGCAACCTATCGTGATGCCTCTGATCAATGCAGTTTATCTCGAATTTGGGGAGGTATCCACCCGCCCGCAGACGATATTCCTGGACGAAGAATGGGCATTGAAATCGCCATCGATGCCTTTGATTTGGCCAACGAGTTTATCTCGCCCGACATGCCCCGTGTGAATGAAATCATCCCAAGTGATGACCTTTTAACCGACATCGACGACGGTGAAACCTTTACCCTCACCGCCAACTTCACGGAAGCCATGAACATGGATGTCATCCCCTCTTTGAGTTTCTTGAATCAAAACCCCGTAGGTACCAGTTTGAGCGTTACTGGCCTAGAATGGAACGATGCAGAGAATTTCACGTGGACCTTTCTTGTGACCGACGCGGATGAACGACTGGAGAACATCGTATTACAGGTCTCAGGAGCCGAAAATGTGGACGGCGAAGCACAAGCCCTGTACACCACCGGAGAAGTATTCATCATCGACAGTGAAAACCCAAGCATTTTATCCATCTCTCCTTCCGCAGAAAACATCAATGATATGACCGTTGGAGGGGTATTCAGCCTGGACATCACCTACACTGAGCCCATGCTCACTTTGAGTAATCCTGACGTTAGTTCTAGTCTTGCACCGCTTTCCAACAGCCTTAGTTTGGATTTGATGGCCAGCGGATGGATCAACGAAACAACCTATAACGCTGTTTATACCATTGTGGATGGAAATGAGAACCTGCTCAACATTCCTTTGCAAACAGCTTCGGCACGAGATGCTAGCGGAAATGTTCAATTGAGCAATGAACTGCCAGACATCTTTTCCATCGACACCGAAAATCCTACCGTCAATGCGCTTACACCCGAAGTGATGGTGGTGAACGACGACAGCGAAGGGACATCTGCTTTCACCCTGACCATTGACTTTTCGGAGAACATGAACATCAATCAAGCGCCTGTTTTGACATTGAGTCAAGATCTCAGTGGACACCTCGAATGGAACGAACTCGCTAGTTTTTGGGCGGAAGAAGACCAATATGTGGCCGTTTACAATGTGATCGATGCCGAAGGGGATTTTGGTAACATTGATGTGACCATTTCCGATGCTGAGGACGGTGCTTTTCTGAATCCGATGGTGAGTACCGACATCTCAGAAGCATTTATCTTCGATACCGAAAACCCATTTATTGAATCAATCGAACCTTCTTCGAATTTACTGAATGATGACGATGAAGGCATCGCTGCACTGTCCATTCCGCTTTCCTTTAACGAAGACATGGATACCTCTTTGGAACCTGTTTTGACGCTGACGGGAGAAGGTGACCTTGCCTCAGCTCTCACACTCAACACGAATTTGAGCGCTTGGCAAAACGAAAACACCTACTTGGCCATTTACGACTTGGAGGATACAGAAATCGAATCGAGTAACATCTCATTGAGCGTTAATAATCTTAGCGACCTGAATGGAAACAGCAGCATTTTGACCTTCGATAACCTTCTCAATGTGGATACCAAAAACCCAAGCCTGCTCTTCTTGAACGCCAACACCTATTTGGTGGGCAATGATGATTTGGGTGCAGGGAACTTCAACCTGCTCATGATTTTTGATGAATCCATGGACGAAGATTCAACGCCATTTATTCAATTCCCTGAAGAAAATCCCTTGGCAGCAACCCTGAGTCCTAACCCTTCTCTTAGCACGTGGATCAATTCAAACACATACAATGCTGTATTTGATGTGAATGCCGTGATTACGGATCTTTTGGACATTGATTTACAAGTGATTTTGGCAAAGGACCAAGCCGGGAACGATCAAGAGTTGGCTTCTTATACCGATTTCTTTAGTATTCAAATTGACAGCAGTGTAACGGTTGAAAGCAATCCAGAAATTGAACAGGCCTACCTCTACCCGAACCCCGTGGCAGAAGGAGGACAACTCACCCTCCAAAGCGGAAATTGGAATGGAAATGTTGGGTTCCAAATTGTGAACATGAACGGACAGTTAATTCGAAACGATCAAATTCAACTGGAGCAAAACAGTACCGTGAACATCGACATCAACGGACTGGCTTCGGGAATTTATCTTTTGGTGCTTCGCCAAGGACAAGAACAAAACAGTCTGAGATTCCAAGTGAATTAAACGAAGACAATCCCCTTTGAATGAACCCTCTTGCTTCACATGCTTGAGGGTTTTTTCTGACCTCAAGTTTGGGTTTCGAAGAGTTGCGTGCAATTTTTCATTCCATTTTGACAACCTTTCATACCCTTGCTTGGTTTGTTTTGTATTGAAACCGTAAACATGAAGCAGCTTCTTCTTTTCATTTTCTTCTTGATGAGCCTTGTTGTCCATGCGCAAGACTATGTTGGAAACGATTTCAGGTTTGCCTTCATGAAGAACTTGAACCCCATGTTCAACCTTCCGCCCACCTTCGATATTTCCATTGAAGCCGTGGAAGACGCTGACATTGTTGTGCGATTTGGCGCTCCAGAAAACCTGGGATTAGGTCTCCCTTTTGAAGAACAAAACATCAGCCTGAACGCAGGAGAAACGGGTGTTTTAGTCTTCGGTCCGAACACCTTTTACCAAGAAATCACCGGCAATGCAGATCAGCTTTCTTTCCATGTCAGCTCAACGGGAAACATCCGAGTCAATGCCTTTCACAACCGAATTTACTTCAGTGAAGC
Organism: uncultured Comamonadaceae bacterium; assembly: GCA_964649515.1. GTDB lineage: Bacteria > Bacteroidota > Bacteroidia > Flavobacteriales_D > Sanyastnellaceae > CALKGK01. The sequence continues at coordinate 18,217 of CAZYPV010000031.1, forward strand.
CAGCGCCATCCTCCCCAGTTCAAGTTTGGGAACAGAATATACCGTAATGAGTTATGTGGACATTGATTTCAGTGAAAACGCTGAGATGGTAATGGTAGCCATTGAAGACAACACCAATGTAGAAATCATTTGCACACAAACCACCGCTGAAGCCCCTGCTGGCACTCCCTTCACCATTGAACTTAACCAAGGAGAAGTGTATACTGTTTTGAGTCAAGAAGACATCTCTGGGAGTAAAATCAGCTCGAATGCACCCTTAGCTGTATTTTCGGGAACCGGGGTGAGCACCGTTAACAATTGCAATGCCAGCAGCCATCTTTACGAACAACTATTGCCCGAAGAGCATTGGGGAACCCGCTACGCCTATGTCCCTTTCCAAAACAAAGGAGGAGATGTTGTGCGATTTTTGGCGAGGGAAGACAACACCGAAATTTTCAGTAATTGCGATGAACTTTTTGTGACCTTGGACGAAGGGGAATTTGCCGATTTCTTTCTCAATGCTCCAACTCTTTTCTCGAGCGATAAAGACTTCCTCATGGCTCAATTCATGACCGGAGCGGAATGCAGCAATCCATCTTTGGCAGACCCCAACATGCTTTTGCTCACGCCGCTCAATCGAGGAAATAGCAACGTTCAGTTCCAAATGAACTTGGCCTTTGATGAACAAGAACCGTTTGACCCGTTCAATCCCGCGCCTCCAGTTTACTTTGTGAACATCACCATGCCGAGCGCATTCACAGCAAATTTCACCTACAATGGAGCTGATCCCGGTCTTGACTGGCAAAGTTTCCCTTCCGCCCCAGAGATTTCATATGCCGTTCTAGAAACCAGCAGCTTTTCAGAACTTCAAACCCTAGAAGGAAACGGATCGGTGTTCAATGCTGTAGCTTATGCCATGGCCGATTTCGATGCCTATGCTTGGTCATTGGGTGCCAATGCAGATTTAATTATTGATAACGAAACAACGACTTTTTCTTTGGGTGAAGACCAAACCATTTGCGAAGGGAATACGGCCGTGCTCAGTGCTGATGATCCCAACCTTGTACTCTCTTGGTCTACCGGAGAATCGGGCAACAGCATTGAAGTGAGCGAAGCCGGAATTTACGTCGCCACGCTCACTCAAAATTGCAGTAGCTCTAGCGATGAAGTCGAAGTGTTTCTAGCACCAGACCCCATTTCCATTCTACCCCAAGAAGCGGAGGTTTGCGAAGGGGGATTATTGAACCTGTCGGTAGAGAATCCAAACCCTAACTGGACCTATTTGTGGTCGAACGGCGAAGAAGGTCCGAACACCCAAGTAAGCACCACCGGAATCATCGAATTGATCACCACCAACGAATTGGGCTGTTCCTCAGAATCGAGCTTGAACATCCAAGAAGGAGATCTGCCCTTGGTGAACGCACCAGAACTCGTGACATCTTGCCTTGGTTCGCCGATCCAACTTTCGATTTCATCCGAGAATAGCGATGCTTTTTGGACAGCGAATGAATCGGCCGAACTGAATGCAAATGAAAGCGGTGATTACGCTTGGTTCGCCCAAAATGCCTGTGGAACTTCCACTGGAACAAGCACACTCGTTTTCGAAGATTGCAGTTGCTCCATATACGTTCCCAACGCCTTCACCCCTGATGACAACGGCGTAAATGAACTTTTTCAGCCCAGCGTTGATTGTGAACTCGCTTTTTATCAATTCCAGATTTACAACCGCTGGGGAGAATTGGTTTTCACTAGCCAAAACCCATCAGAAGCTTGGAACGGAGATAGTGGTTCTGGATACTTCGCTCCAAATGAAATTTACATCTACCACCTTGTGTATCAAAGCGTGAACGACATCGAAATGAAGGAAGTTCAAGGAAGCATTACCCTTCTTCGTTAAGCACGAAGCACTTCAGTACCTTTGCTGCACAATTTTCAAGTTCAGCTCCTTATGGTATATGACTATCTCGTGATTGGTGGCGGCGCGGCAGGGTATTTCTCAGCACTGCGCTTTGCGGCTTTGAATCCGAATGCTCGTGTACTCATTTTGGAAAAAGGAAAGCAGGTACTCAGTAAAGTGCGAATCTCCGGTGGCGGACGATGTAACGTGACCCATGCTTGTTTCGAACCGAGAGCACTCTGTAAGAACTACCCCAGAGGAGAACGAGAGCTGCTCGGACCGTTTCATCGTTTTATGACGGGAGACATGATGGAATGGCTCAGTGAACGGGGAGTAGCCACCAAAATTGAAGATGACCTCCGTGTATTTCCCGAGTCTGACCAGTCCCAAAGCATCATTGATTGTTTTGAAAAAGAACGTGAAAATCTCGGGGTTGAATTGGTTTTCGACGGAATGGAAGAACTAATTGAAAGCGAAGAACACATTGACGTTGTCGGCCAAAAATCCAATTACCGAACAAAGACCCTATTAATCGCAACGGGAAGCAGTCCGAAAGCTTGGAAAAGCCTTCAACAATTCGGCATTAACTGCATTCCTCCTGTACCTTCGCTCTTCACTTTCAACATCAAGCACCCTTTGCTCAATGACCTTCCCGGCACCGTATTTCAAGAAGCCAGCGTGAAGATTGTTGGAAGTAAACTCAATGAATTTGGCCCAGTATTGATTACCCATTGGGGCTTAAGCGGACCAGCAATTTTGCGACTTTCTGCGTGGGGCGCTATTGAGCTCGCAGAGAAACAGCACCGCTTTACCATTCAAGTTAATTGGATCAGTGAAACGGAGGAAACGATCTTGGACGAATTGAAATCCATTCGGGGTGATGCTAAATTTTCTGGAAAACGAACGCAAAGTCGTCCCCTTTTTCAACTGACGAAAAAATTTTGGTCGGCCCTCCTCTTTCATCTTCAGCTTCACGACTTAGAATGGGGAAACGTCTCGAACAAACAGCTTCAGCGCTTGGCCAATGCCTTGTGCAGTCAAGTGTTCGAAGTGAATGGGAAAAGTACGTTTAAAGACGAATTTGTTACCGCGGGTGGTATCGATCTTAAACAAATCAATTTCAAGACCATGGCATTCAAACAACACCCTCGCATCTTTTGTGCCGGCGAAGTCTTGAACATTGACGCCATCACCGGTGGATTTAACTTTCAAGCCGCTTGGACCACCGCTTGGATCGCCGCTGAAGGTGCAAGTGAAATCATCAAAAAATAAACTTTCATCACTCCCGTTAAACTTTTGCCCTAACTTAACGTCCAAAGTTCAGAACAAGGAAAAAAGAACAACATGAAAAATGTAAAAACACTGCTCGCCGTTTTCGCAATGGCAGCAAGCACCCTCGGACTTCACGCGCAAGAAAACCCGGCAGGTAGAAAAGGCGCCAACAAAGAACACCACCAACAGTTAAAAGAAGACCTTAAACTGAGTGATGAACAAGCTGAAGCTTGGAGTGCGGTGCACAAGGAATATCGACCAAAAATCAAAGCCATTCGAAGCGAAGAAGGCATGTCTCAAGAAGAAAAGAGAGCCAAAGGAAAGGCCTTGAAAGCAGAGATGGATGCCAAACTCAAATCCATCCTTAGCGCTGAACAAGCTGAAAAGTGGGACGCCATGAAAGCCGAGCGACAAACGAAGCACAGACAAGGGAACAGAGCAGAACGTCACGAAGAAATGGCCAGTAAATTGGGTCTGAGTGAAAAACAGAAAGCGGCTTGGATGGAGATTCACGAAAAATACGATGCTCAGAAACGAGAAATCAAAGAAGACGACTCACTCAGCGATGAAGCTCGACAAAAGAAAATGAAAGCCGTTCGCCAACAGGAAAAAGAAGCCATCAGCAATATCCTTAGCCCGGCACAACTCGAACAGCTCAAGAAATTGAAAGAAGAGCAAAAAGAACAGCGCAAGATGAAAAAAGCGCAAAAGTAAAGGCCAAATAAACATAAAGCCCAACGATGCCCCATTGTTAAAAGCACTTGGGGCTTCTTTTTGTCCTATTTTTGCGCAATGATCTTGTTCCTTCTTATCATCGTTCTATCCTCACCTTTCATTTTAGGAGCGATTTTCACGGCACCCAGCTACAAGGGGCCAGCAAGCGATCACTTCGATGGTAAAAAATTCCACAACCCTTCAGGTAAACCTGCACAAGGATTGAAAGGCGTGTTCAAATACATGCGCACACAAAAACCAGGAAAGTGGCCTGCTTTCAGAACCTTGCCCTTCGGCCCTGCCCCCATCGAACAACATACGGGAAACAAAGCCAGAATCACCTTCGTCAATCACTCCACTTTTTTGATTCAGGTGCAAGGTGCGAATATCTTAACCGACCCCATTTGGAGCGAACGATGCAGCCCCGTTTCTTTTGCCGGACCAAAACGAAATCGCACGCCAGGACTTGATTTCGACACCCTACCAAAAATTGATGTGGTGCTCATTAGTCATAATCACTACGACCATCTCGACCTCCCAACCGTTTTGAAATTGGAAAAGGAGCATCGCCCTTTGTTTGTTGTTCCGCTGGGAGTAGATCTTTATCTCCGAAAAAAAGGCATTGCCAACATTAAAGTACTCGATTGGTGGGAGGAAACTGAAATTGGTTTTGGCATGAAAGTGTGTGCTACACCGGCAAATCACTTCAGCAGTCGGGGAATGTTTGATCGCGACCAAACCCTTTGGTGTGGCTTTGGCATTCATACAGGAGTTGACTGGATTTACTACGTGGGAGATACGGGCTACAGCGATATTTTTAAAGAAATTGGTCGGCATTTATCTCCCCTGCAAAGTGCCATCATCCCCATAGGCGCCTATCAACCTCAGTGGTTCATGTCGCCCATTCACATTTCCCCAGAGCAAGCCATTCAAGTGCACAAAGACCTAGGGGAACCTTTATCATTTGCCTGTCATTTTAACACCTTTCCCTTGGCCGACGACAATGCGGAAGACCCTGTTGAAGGCTTGAAAGTAGCTATGAATGAAGCGAAGATCTCTGAAAACCAATTTTTAGTACTCACAGAAGGCATCCCACATTGTTCTTAACCGCGTATGAAATTAGTATTTGACCCCATCTTCAGTAAAGAACTCACTGCTGACCCCATTAAAGGAAATGAACGCAGACAAGTGAGTGATGCAAGTTTCAGTTGGGTAAGTCCAAGAGTGCCCAGCGAGCCAAAACTACTGCATGCAAGCAAGGAAGTAGGAGAAATCTTGGATTTATCGGAAGAAGACTTGAAGAGTGATGCATTTCTTGCCGTATTCTCTGGTGCTGAAATAGCAGAAGGAAGTCAACCTTACGCCATGGCTTATGGCGGACACCAATTCGGCTCTTGGGCGGGTCAGCTTGGGGATGGGCGGGCCATCAATTTGGGAGAAGTGAAAGCACACGGGCAACATTGGGCGCTCCAGTTGAAAGGGTCGGGAGAAACACCCTACTCCCGCAGTGCAGACGGTTTTGCTGTGCTTCGATCGTCCATTCGTGAACATCTATGCAGCGAAGCCATGTTTGCTCTTGGTGTCCCTACCACGCGATCATTGTCGCTCATGCTCACCGGTGATGAAGTACTACGCGATGTGCTGTACAATGGGAATTCAGCCATGGAACCGGGTGCGGTAGTTTGCCGTGTTGCCCCCTCTTTTGTTCGTTTTGGCAACTTTCAACTGCTCGCAGCTCGCAACTCCATCGTTGAACTTGAAAAACTCACCAAACATGTGATTCAACATTTCTATCCCGAATGCGAAAGAGACCATTTTGAAGATGCAGTAATCGCCTTTTTTGAGGCCGTGTGTAAGCGTACCATTCACCTCATCGTGGAATGGCAACGGGTTGGTTTCGTTCACGGGGTAATGAATACCGACAACATGAGTATTCTCGGGCAAACCATTGATTACGGTCCTTATGGATGGGTGGACGATTACGATCAAAACTGGACCCCCAACACGACGGATCGATCGCAGAAGCGGTACCGATTTGGAAATCAGGCTTACATTGCCAATTGGAATTTACTTCAACTGGCCAATGCACTGTATCCTTTGGTACAAAAGGCTGCCCCCTTTGAGGAGGTGCTCAAGTCCTTCCGAGCTCAACACCACAATGCATATTTGAAGATGATGCGCGACAAATTGGGACTAAAAACCGAAAAAGAGGAGGATGAAGATCTTATTTTGCGCTTGGAACATTGCTTCTCTTTGAGTCCTTGCGATATGAGCATCTTTTTTCGCGAACTCTGCACGTTGAATTGGGAATCATCATCCTTCCTTCCCCAAATGAAAAAGTCCTTCTACCAATGGAATGAGATTCAAGGAGAAGTTGAGGAAACATGGCTTTTGTGGTTCAATGATTACCAAAATCGCTGGGGAGAAGAAACCGTATCAGGGGAGCTCCGACAAGAAGAAATGAAAAAAGTCAACCCCAAATACGTTCTGCGCAATTACATGGCCCAGCTCGCCATTGAAGCAGCAGAACAAGGTAATCTGGACCTTCTTCATGAGCTTCATAACTTGCTCAAAGCTCCATACGCAGAACAAAAATCCATGGAAAAGTGGTATGCCAAACGTCCCGATTGGGCGAAAAACAAAGTTGGCGCTTCCATGTTGAGTTGCAGTTCTTAACGGACGAATTATTGGGCGATCAAGGGGCTGCGGTATCCTCCCAAAATTCAACTCGATTTCCATCCGGATCACTCACCCAGGCAAATCGTCCTTGCTCGTGGACTTGTTCCGCCTCGTGCTCAATGCCATTTTCCTTGAGGTAGGCCAACGCGGCATCCATTGAACTCACTCTAAAATTCAGCACGAATGCTTTTGGTCCTTCGGGTAATTGCTCTTTGGCTTGTGCCAGCGAAAAAATGGTGTAGCGACGATCACCGTTGAGTTCTTGGTAGTAAAACGACCTCAAATGGAGACTGCCCTCCTGTTCGTAATCATAGCGTAGGTTGAAGGTTTTTTGGTACCATTCCGACATCAAATCCAATTGATGGGTATAAACGAACACCCCTCCAAGTTGTTTTACTTCCATATGTCTTGTGTTGAGCATCGAAGTTAACAGATATTGGATGATCTCAGCACCATCTAACGGTTTTGAATGCTTATCTTCCTATAGACTTACGAACAACTGCGGAAATCTGTTTGGTCCCAAAAACTTAGAATCACTTCAAGGTCAAAAATTTAGATTGAAATATGTGGATATTCTAATCAACACAAAATGGTTTATATCATTCACAAAACAGGGATCAAGGGAGATGGAAAAAGTCCCATCTTTGTTTAAACGAGTACAAGCAATGAGTGAAATGAATGATAAAGGTGCCGAGCGCCAAGCAAAGTTGAAAAATTTCTTGAAGCCGGGTTCGGGAGATGCTGAACTTCAGGCCGAAATCGTTCGTTTACGAGAAGAGGTTGCAGATCTCAAAGAGCAACTCTTGGAGCGCGAAGCACACATCCAAAACCTCTTCGCTCACATTCACAGCAACGCCTGAGCACTTTAGGAAAACCTTTCTTCCTCGATAACGTAATCTCCTTTGAAGGTGCAAGAACCGAGCACGTGGTTTCTTGAGAATGGAATAAACGAATTACCGATTCTTGGCCTTTATATAGTTAATAAAAATGGGGTTCCCGTAGTTGGTGAACCCCATTTACTTTATCATCTCAAGCTTGTCTTTACTCGCCAATCGACGCGCTGCTCGTTGGCAATTTGCGATCCACTTTCTTGAACAATCCTTGCAGTACTTTTCCTGGTCCCACTTCAATGATTTCCTCCGCACCGTCGGCAAGCATGTTCTGCATACTTTGCGTCCAACGAACAGGGTCTGTGAGTTGAGTAATGAGGTTTTTCTTGATCACTTCCGGAGAGGTCTCTGCTTTTGCACTTACATTTTGATACACCGGGCAACGTCCTTCATTGAAAGGAGTGCTCTCGATCACCGCAGCCAGTTCTGTTCTTGCCGACTCCATCAAAGGCGAGTGAAAGGCGCCACCCACAGGCAACTTCAAAGCTCTTCGGGCGCCGGCCTCGGTGAGTTTTTCGCAAGCAGCATCAATGGCCGGTACGCTTCCTGAAATCACCAATTGTCCGGGACAATTGTAATTCGCAGCCACCACAACACCTTCCGTTTCTTCGCACACCTTCTCCACAAGCTCATCGTCCAAACCAAGAATGGCCGCCATGGTAGAAGGTTCTGCTTCACACGCTTTTTGCATGGCTTGGGCTCGAACAGAAACAATCTTCAATCCATCTTCAAAACTGAGGTAACCGGCAGCACATAAGGCTGAAATCTCCCCCAATGAATGTCCTGCCACCATATCTGGTTTAAATTCCTCTCCCAGAGCTTCCGCTAAGATTGTAGAATGTAGATAAATGGCGGGTTGGGTAACTTTGGTTTCCTTCAATTCCTCATCTGTACCAGAGAACATGATGGACGTAATATCGAAGCCCAAAACCGCATTGGCCTGCTCAAAACGTTCCTTCATTTTTCCACCTTGGTCATACAGGTCTTGGCCCATCCCAATGAATTGCGCTCCCTGTCCGGGAAATACATATGCTTTCTTCGACATGCGATTAAATTTTCGACAAACTTAGAAAACTTTGCTCATCGAAGCAGCACTTTAACGCTGCTTTGCGTTCCTCGCTTTGGATCCATCAGCACAAACAAAAAGAGTCCCTTCGCTGTGGGAAGTTGAAAATCTCGCTGCTCTTCTAGCTTTCCCTCCCAGTGCATCACTTTTTGTCCTGAGGCGTTATAGATCTCAAGCACCTTTGAAGCAGCCGCATCTCCACCACCAAGAATTCGAATCCCACCGTCACCCATCGCTTGCACTTCAAAGCTATGAGCCGGCTCCATAAGCACACTCACCGTTGGGCTCAACCCTTGATTCCCGTTGAAATCTACCTGTCGTAAACGAACATAATGCAAACCATCTTCTGGCAATAGAACAGACTGTTGATATGCTCGTTTTTCGGAACTGTCTCCTGCTCCTGAAACAAAGCCTTGAGGCGTCCAAGAAACTTGGTCTCTGCTCGTTTCCAAAAACCAACCTTCATTTCCGCGTTCTGAGAAGGTGCTCCAGTCTAAGATCAGTACTCTTCCTTCGGCCCTTGCATCGAAAGAAGCCAATTCAACGGGCAGTAGAATACAGAAGGGACAAGCTCCAGATTCAAAAAAGAGTTCGTAGGTAACGATTTCATCTTGTCGATTTGCCCTCGCGTAAACGCCTATCGCTCCTCCAACCTGACTATGGACATCAAAGAGGGTAGCGTTGCTCGCACCATTTTGCCAAGATTTTGGGGTACTTCCCTCCACTTTTAGTCGATCACCACCATCTGCTCCGCTAGCACTGCATCCTGGCCGGTTGGACATTCGCGCTTCAACCCTCACTCCACATCCGGCAGGCAGGTTCCATTCTATGCTAATATCTTGAGCTCCTCCATCACAATTTCCGCCCACTCCACCTCCGCAGTTGGGTCCGCCAAAAGCAGTTAAATTACAACCAGAGAGGCAACCACAACCTGGGCCACTCGCACCAATGGTTCCTGTAAGGCATTGAGCAGTAACGACAAAACAAGTGAGCATCAGCCCAAAAAGGCAAATGAAGTGTCGGGAGAAATGCATGTTTTTCAGTTGGGTACAAAATTAAACCTTGCTCCTAGCTCAGCACTTGTTGCTTTGTTAAATTAATGGTAAGATTGTAGCATGGCGCTGAGCGGAATCTTGAGTATTTTTTGTGCATTGGGCACCCTTTTGGGTTTGGCTGTTTTTATTTTTGGGATGATCTCTAAAAGGGGCAGGATAAAAAGAATCTTAGGTGCCTCCCTCTTCATCATTTCCTTTTTTGCTCTTTTTTTTCTTCTTTCCAAGTATGGTTCATTCGACTACGTACCGGAGGCCAATCGACAAGAAACGGCGGAGAAAAAGAGCTCCGATAACCGGTTATCAGGTTTGCACAGGATTTACTCCTACACCGCTTTGGTTCAGTCAAAATCAGATCCTTCAAACGTTGAAACCACACCATTGATGGGACTTCTAGAACTGCCCATTGAAATGGCTCACGACACCACTTTTCGCGTCTATTCCAACAAAAAACTCGTATTTGAGCGCTCCCTTGTTTGTAAAGACAGCCTGTGGATCTTGAATTGTGGATCACTGAATCCTGACATTCCATTTTGTGGTGAATACATTCTTGAAGAGAATGCTGAATTCATGGTGCTTTATGAACATGTTTCTTCCACTGGGGATAAAGACAAGTATGAGCTGATCCAAATTTTGAAGTAGGGAAAAGAAAACTCTCTCGACATAAAAAAAGGGGTACCACTAGAGCACCCCTTTTTGATTATTTGAACCTGTTCTTTTGCTTAGAACTTGTAGTTAAATCCGATGGCCAAGACCTCTTTGAATTGAACTGCCGGACCAACATCTTGGATGGTCACCTCTTCGCCGTTCACCACCTCTTGACGCTCACCGCGCACAACATCTACGTCGTCATCATACAAGAGCTGTGTTGAAATCGTGGTCGATAGGTATTTATTGATCTTCATTGAAATCAAGGTTTCCCAGTTGATGTCAATGTTTTGTGGGTTGTTCACATAGTTGGAGAAAAGGTCGATACGTGTTTGCAAGCTCACGTTTTCAATCAAATCCGTTTTATACTCCATCTTTAAATATCCCCCGATTTCACTTCGCAAGTTTTCACCATCGGCAATCTTTTCTCCAAGGTCATTAAATTCAGCAGCTTCTACACCAAAAGCACCAGCATCTGCCAAGTCTTGGTTGCCTACCACTGTGAGCTTGTAAGTAACTGGAGAAATGAAAGCCGTAAACTTTTTATTGGGCTTGTAGTCCATACCCAGCGCAAGCAAACCATATGCAGGCGCCAAGAAATCAGAAATCAATTGATCTTCATCTTGAACACCATTGACAATGTTGTACCCTGGAGCAAATTGCGATCGGAAGTTCAACAAAGCGCTGTAGTACCACTTTTTAGAAGCTTTGTAACCGTATTTGGAAGAAAAATCAATTCTATCATCGGTTTTCAGTACTCCACCACTGTTTCCCTGACGAAGCAATCCATAGGCCAAGTCAATTGAATTGTCCCAGGTGGCTCTTCCTTTGGCATATTTCGCGAATCCACTCACAAGTACAGTTCCTGAAACAGAACTTTGTCCACCGGCTGCCCAGTTATCCAAGTAAGTTTGAGTAAAGTTCAGTCCAAATGTCCCTCCCGTGGCCCAGGTGGTGTCTTTGGGTTCTTCGGCCGCTGGAGTAGTTAAGGCAGAATCTACCTTTGCTTGCTCCTCCGCCGTGAGTACTTTGTTATCTTGGGCAAAACTGGTCATTGCCGCAAGACAGAGAGTAAAAAGCATTGTTTTCTTCATTGTAAGATAATTGAGTTGCGTTTTTGAGTTGATTTTTATTTTGAAACGTTATTGAATCATGTGAACATCCACTTGAGGAAATGGAATGGATACTCCTGCCTGGTCGAGCGCTTTCTTGCCGTTTTCGAGCGTATCAAAATACACATCCCAATACATCGCAGGGTCGCACCACGGACGAACAACAAGGTTTACCGCATTGTCTCCCAGTTCAGATACAGCGACCAATGGTGCTGGTTCTGCGAACACTCGAGGGTCGTTCTTCAAGACCTCCATTAACACCGACTTTGCAATTTTCAAATCAGCATCATAAGCCACACCGATATTGGTATCTACCCTGATTTTTCCTTCCTTCGAATAGTTGATGATGTGATTGTTCATGACAGCGCCGTTGGGCAAAATTGCGGTTTTATTTTCAGGGGTAAGTAAAATGGTGTTGAAGATTTGAATTTCTTTCACCGCACCTAGCACTCCTTGCGACTCCACGAGATCACCAATTTTATAAGGTTTAAAGAGCATAATCAGCACTCCGCCGGCAAAATTAGCCAAAGTCCCTTGAAGTGCAAGACCAATAGCTAGTCCGGCTGCACCAATGATGGCTACAAAGCTCGTCGTCTCCACACCAAACATGTCTGCAACAGCGATAAAAAGCAGAATTTTTAAGATCCAACCGCCGAGGCTCACGAAGAAACTTTTCAGCGCATCTTCCACTTTACTTTTGTCTGCCGCTTTCCGAATGAGTTTTTGAATGACTTTAATGATGCGCATTCCGATGAAAAGCACGAGTAGCGCAAGCAGTACCTTCGGCGCGTAGGCCAAAATCATTTCTGAGCCCTGAGCCCAGAGTTTTGAGAAGTCTAAATTTTCCATGTTTTAAGTATTTGTTTTTGGTTTCTTGCTGATGGAATGAAGTCGTTTGTTCATCAGCGATGCTTATGTCGCAGAGTTGCGTTTAATCTTGTTCTTCTTTTTCAGCAAGGATGATCACGTCCTCTTCTACCAAACGTCGGGAAGGGAAAACCATCTGTTGCTTTTCTTGTTGAAGGGTAACTGAAATGCTATCGATTTTAATGATCGTTCCTTCAGCGTCTCCAATTCGAATGCGCTGTCCCTCCTTGAACTTTCCTTTTCCGTAGTATGAAGAAAGGAGATTGCTCACTAAATTTCTGCTCGCAAACCCATAAGAAATGGCGAAGGCGAGGAGTATGGAACCCAAAATAAGGGTGATGTTTGAGGTGATGATGTCCGTATCCACCCCTGCTTGATTCAAAGCGGTGATGGCAATGAAGATGAAGAGGAGATAATAAACAATATTGGCAATGGCTTTTGCTCCAGAAACACCGATGGAGTTTGCCGCGGTGTAGATCATGTTTTTGATGAGTTCAGCAATGTAAACGCCAACAATAAAAATGACTAAAGCGACGCTAAGGGTGGGGAGGTATGAAATGAAACTGGCAATTCCGTTGGTAATCATGTCCCAACCCAACACTTGAGCGGCAGAAGTAACGAATAGAAGCATCAGAATGTAATACATTGCTTTGCTTAAGATCTTTGCAGCGCTCAAACCATCTTTGATTTTAGCGAGCATTTTATCGAGACCAATTCTGTTTAGGATATCGTCCAATTTGATCATTTCCAGCGCCTTCAATACTATTCGAGCGCTAAGCTTTGAAATAACCCACCCCACGAGTAGGATCACAATTGCGGAGATGATGATGGGAACATAATTGGCGATGGCAGTTCCGAAGTTCTCGAAAGATTTCATGAGCGCATCTTGAATGCGGTAGAGTGTTTCTTCCATAAGGGCTATTTTGAATGGTCTTTAGGTTTGTTGTTTGGAGTGTTTGTTTTGAATTTGTCGACAAAAACTGCGGCATAATCGCCCACGAAGAGCTGAACGAAGCGCAACATTAGCACAAGCGACTTCACACTGCCCATCACATCTTTTTTCATCTGCTCGGGCAATTGCTCTCGGGGCTCTATGATTTTGAAGGGGTTAGTATCCATCTTTGTACTTTGTTTTGTACACCTCTACCGCCTTGGCTTTGGCTCGTTTCACACGCATTTTCACAGCACTCTCAGAAACTTCCAAGGCGGCCTGTATCTCCTTAATTGAAAGTTCGTCTTGGTATTTCATCAACAAGATCATTTTGTCGTCTGCCGGAATCAAGTCCAACACAGCACTCAATCTTTCGGATGCAATGCTCATCAATTCCCGTTCATTCTTCTCGTCGTCGTCATCGGGAATGTTCACCAAAAGGTCGTCATTGTTCACCATGACCTTGTTGTTTTTCCGGAGATAGTCGATACAAAAATTGTAAGTCAGCGAGTACAACCAAGTAGAGAATTTCGACTTGCCTTGGAATTTTTTCAGATTGATGAACGTTTTGAGGAAGACATCATGAGCGAGGTCTTGTGCCAAGTCCACGTCCTTCACAAAAGAAATGCACTTGTGGTACACTTTTTCTGCATAGCGATCGTAGAGCAGCCCAAATTCTTCATGGCGGTTCTCCTCCACAATGATTTTCACCAATGCTTCATCTGAGGTATTTTTAAGTTTCCTTTTAAACAAGGTCGAGGCTATAGTTTGC
>CAZYPV010000031.1:32195-36705 GCA_964649515.1 uncultured Comamonadaceae bacterium
GCGCCCGTCCGAAAGAACCCGCCGCACCCGCCCGAGAAGGACGTGCCGAGCCCGTCCCAAAGACGTCCTACACCCGCAACAGGACGGGAGCAGCACGTCCATTTCATGTTCTCCTCGAAAAAATGAAGATGATTCCTAGCACCCCCAAACCGGTGCATGCCCAATACGCGTCGGGAATACGGCTGAGATCTCCGCCGTAATACTGTCCTGATGAAAATGCCCCTAGGCCTATCCCCAACTCTAAGGAAAGGAGCATGGTGGCCAATGCTAGACCTATCTTTCCGGGCTTCGCAAGGTCAGTGGTCCATGCAAAAACGGTGGGCATGTTGATACCGACAGAAATACCGTAAACAAAACCGGCGATACTCACACTCAAAACACTCTCAGCAGAGGCGATCAACGCCATCCCGATCACCAACAAAACCATCCCAACTCTCAAAACGGGAATGCGACCATAAGTATCGCTTACCTTCCCAGCAAACAACCGAGTGAGGATGCTGCTCACAACGATGATTCCGTTGAACAAGCCTTTGTATTTAAAACCCAAAGATTCGACAAAATCCGGTGAAATGGTTAGAAAAACCCCAAAAGCAAAACACACCGGTAGTAGGAAAACTGCCGCTGGCCAAGACGACCAGTCCAAAATCTGTCCCTTAAATACATTGACATGTTTCCATGCCAGTTTCTCAGGGTTTTCAAGCGTTTCGGGGAGTTTTAAGGTGATGTACAAGGAGATGACACCAAGTAAGGCGCTGGCAATAAACATGGCATTGTAGCCAAATTCCACAGCAAGAACGCTTCCAAGAACAGGTCCCAAAGCCATTCCCGTTGATCCAGCAATCCCAAGAAAACCCAACGCTTCGCCCCTGCGAGAAGGAGGAACGATGTCGGTAAGATAAGTGGTTGAGCCCACCGGACGAAAGCCCGTGCTCATCCCGTGAATAAAACGGAGAAACAAGAAGGACGGTACTGACCAAACAAGCAAATATCCTAGACCGCAGGCAATGGTCACGATGCTTCCGAAGATCATCACCCAAACCCTACCAACCTTATCCGAAATTCGGCCACTAAAAAACCTTGAGAAAAGGGCCGACATGGTGAATAACCCCACAATGAACCCAATGTATTTCTCACCACCAAGATCACTTAGGTACTTTGGAAGTTCGGGCAGGATCATGCTAAAACTCGCCATGAATAACACCGCACTACCATACAAAAGAAGGAAGGAGCGGCTAAAAAGAGAAACCTTGTTGTTTGAATTCACCCGGCAAAGGTAGTCCTCTTATTCCATGTGGAGTTCGAAATACGCCGCGAAGATGCATACTCTTTTTCAACGTGGCACGAAGCTTGTCTTTTCATCTTCAAATCCATAAACACAATTGTTATGAGACATCTTATGAAACAAACGCTAATTGCCCTGTTGAGCATCTTTACCCTCGGAAGCGTGCTCACAGGATGTATTTTTATTGAAGAAATGGAATACGGTCCGCATGGCCGAGATGGAAAAGCTTATTTCGGTATTGACTACGATACTTTTGAACCTTACAGCTACTGGGACAACAACCCATCCCTTCCTAATAACCCGTGGTTTGGTGAGATGTACCGAAGCCATCAAGGAACTTTTGACTTTGAATACTTCATCAACCAAAACGAATATTGGTATGGAACTTACACCCTACGAGTAAACAGAGGTACTCCTGGTCAACCCAACAATGTACCCGGACTGGACGGAAACGACACCTATCTGCTGCTCATCTGCAATCGAAATGGGTTTTATTTTGAAGACTGGGAAAACTGCGCTTGCACCAGATCTACTTCTGAGGATGAACAAGTCATTGAAATGGATCACGGTGATTACAAGTTCACCATAAAAATGAAAAAAACCACAGTGCGAGAACGAACTCCTCTTGGTACTAACAAGCTACAGTAAAGAAAGCCCTTCGGGGCTTTTTTTTACGCTAATATTTGAATCATTAAGCTCTAGGAAAAATAATCGATCCGCATAAAAAAAACATGCCCGTCCCGGGCCCCACCCTAGCCCCCCACCCCCAACCTGCCAACCAGCAAAACGAATGTAACTCAAACACCAAACCAAGGCACAAGAACTTTGCGACTGCAACAAGATCTTTTGTCTCTGTAAGAGCCTACGTCACTTCCTCACCTTCAAAACAAAAATTCCAAACCCAATTCCATAAATTTGAAGCTATGGAATTCACCCTCGCCGCTGAAGGCACTTTGACCCGACTCTTTGCCAACGATCGAGATAAGCAATTACCCACCTACCCTTTCCAAGCATTGGATGTAGAGCTCCCCGGCATTATTCAGGACCGACACCACGGTTTCGAAAAAGGGGCAGGAGCTCGTGAAAAAGCCTTGTACAAAAGAGGAGCCGAGATCAAAAACCACCGTTCTTGGTCGGCGCTATCGGAAGAAGAACTGCTCTTGATCGAACAGAAGATGGGTATTTCAAATCTTGACCCGGGATTAATTGGTGCCAACTTGATGTTCAAAGGGATTCCCAATTTCACTCAAATTCCGCCGCTTTCCCGTTTGAAGATGGGCGATGTGGTGCTGGTAGTTTATGAAGAGAATTACCCCTGCCACCTCCCTCAGCCTTACATCGAGGAGGCTTTTGGAGGAAAAACGAAGGTTCCGTTTTCGAAAGCGGGTATGGGGCTTCGCGGACTCGTAGGTTGGGTGGAACACGAAGGAATTCTTCGCCCAGAAACAAAAGTGGAACTCTTTGTACCGAAATTTTATAAAAGCTTGACCGCTAATTCTTGGTTGAAATCTGAAAAGACCTGACCTTTGTTGTATGGCAATGAGGAGCTATCCCATAAAAATACTCTTGGCTTGGGGTGAAGCCATTTCGGGCAATGTGGAAATTCGCAATTGGTTGATGAAAAACGGCTTTGAAGAACTGGGGGTGTTTTGCTTTGCCCTAAGAAATAAAGACGAAGCGCGAAAATGGTTGATGGACAACAAGCACCCCGAACTCATGGCGCTCATCAATGGCGCTGAAGGGAATCCCTCTGCCCTGCTTTGGCTCAAAAACAACAACTTCATCTTGCTCCACACGATGGCACTTGCCGTGGATAACGACGACGATGCACTTCGTCAGCTCATGAACTTGGAAGAAAAAGAATGGGCCGGTTTGGCTCTAAAAATGCGCGCGGTGAAGAACAGCATTGAGTGGGATAATAACGATGTGCATAAAATCTCCAGAGACTGAAGCCGATCAAACCTTCCCTCCGTAAGTCAAGGAGCTTAAAACCTTCGGATCAAACATTTCATTGGCCAAGCTCAAAATCTCTTTCGAGGTCAAACGCTCGATTTTTGCATACACTTCCTGCAAAGAATCTACCCGATCGTAAAGCATGAAGCTCTTTCCTAAACCCAACATGGTTCCAGATCCGCTTTCCTGTGAAAGGGCGATTTGTCCCATCAATTGTTGTTTGGCCTGATGCAACTGCGTAGCGCTCATTTCTTTTTCGCGAAGCAAGGTCAACTCCCGATCTACCAATTTCTTGGTGCGGTTAAAGAACTTGGGATCGGTGCCCAAATACACTTGAAAAACGCCGGTGTCTGAATAGCTGTGGTACGACGATTCAATGTTGTATGCATAACCATACTTCTCACGAATGCGCAGGTTGAGTCGCGAATTCATGGCTGGTCCGCCCAAATAATTATTGAGCAAAATCATGCCCGTGCGCTTGGGGTCGGCATGGCTGTAACTCACTCCTCCAAGAACGTAGTGCATTTGAAAGGTATCGCGTTCTGCGGCGATGTGCCTTGGAATGTAATCATCGAACGGCAGTCGTTTTCCAACACTTGCCTCACTTTGAAAAGCGCCCAAATACTTTTCGCAAAGGCGCTTTACTTTTTTGGCTGAAGTCATTCCCACGGAGCTGAACACGATTTGGTCTGTGCGGTACCTTCGCCCCATAAATTCAAAAATGTCTTCACGCCCAAGCTGACGAACACTCTCTTCCGTGCCGAGGATGTTCCGTCCAATGGGGTGCCCTTCAAAAATTTGTTCTTCGAAATCGTCGAAAATTTGCTCTCCCGGACTGTCCAAATACGAATTGATCTCATCCACAATCACATCCTTTTCTTTGTTGATCTCCTTTTCTGGGAAGATGGAATTGAAGGTGATGTCGGCAATCAGTTCGAGTGCGCGTTCGAAGTGCTGTTCCATCATCGAAGCGTACACCCAGGTTTCTTCCTTCGTGGTGTAGGCGTTGATTTCTGCTCCCACGCTGTCTAAGCGACTCAAGATGTGGAAGGCCTTTCTCTTCTGGGTTCCTTTGAAAATCGAATGCTCGATGAAATGCGCCAAGCCTTGTTGGTGTTCCAATTCATCTCTCGATCCCGCGTTGATAATGAGTCCGCAATGGCTCACTTCTCGTGGTGTTTGACGATGAATAACGCGGATCCCGTTGGGAAGAGTGAAGGTGTAGAATTCCATAGCGGGTGCAAAGATAGTGCTTCGCGATGGGGAAATGATTTT
>CAZYPV010000032.1:0-35121 GCA_964649515.1 uncultured Comamonadaceae bacterium
AGTTTTAAATCGGCCCAAATCATTAAATTCCTTCTAAAATCGACATTCGTTAATCCATATTCAACAATCTCTCAACAAGCTTTTGCCTAGTCCAATGGCTTAGCTTTCCCCTAAAAGCATTCAAAATTATCTCTTCGGCGTTATTGCTTTTCTTAACTTTGAGACATGAAACCAATCTTGACTATTGCATTTGCATTATTTCTGATCACCGGCTATTCCCAACAACTCGTGGGAACCCTTTTGAATTCAGAGGATAGCTATCAAGGATACACCATCATTTCCCCTTCCAGCTTCAAAACCAGTTATTTGATTAACAACTGTGGAGAAGTAATCAATTCGTGGGAAAGTGACTATTTCATTGCACTGATGGCTGAGGTGGATACCGAAGGAAATCTTTACCGCCTTTCCCGCGCTGAAAACGTTGGTGGTTTTGCTGGGGGAGGAATTGGCGGACAAATGGAAAAATTCAACTGGGAAGGAGAACTGATTTGGACTGGGAACTTTGCGGATGAATTTCATCACGCACACCACGACCTTGAAATCCTTCCCAACGGTAACATCTTGCTCATTCAATGGGACAAAATTCTGGCTGAGGAAGTTTTTGAACAAGGCCGAGATCCTTTAACTTTCGCAGACGACTCGCTCTGGCCTGATCGCATCATCGAAATTCAAGTGCTCGAAAACGACGAATATGAAATCGTTTGGGAATGGCGCGCTTGGGACCATATCGTGCAAGACTACAACTCCTCTCTGGACAATTATGGAGTGATTAGCGAACATCCCGAAAAATTCAACCTCAACCTCATCCCTACCGAAGGAGGAAATGATCTTTCCGATTGGATGCACTTGAACGGAGTGGCGTACAACGAAGAGCTCGACTTAATTGCGCTTAGTAGCCGACATTTTTCTGAAATATTTGTGATTGACCACTCCACCACCACGGAAGAAGCGGCAGGTTCCACCGGTGGTAACTTTGGAAAGGGAGGTGACATCTTGTATCGCTACGGTAATCCGCAAAACTACAACCTAGGCACGGTGGAAGATCAAGTCTTCTTTGGCCAACACGATGCCCAATGGCACTACGAAGAGGACATTGAACAATGGCAAATTTCGGTCTTTAACAATGGAATCAATCGGCCAAGTGGAAATGCCTCTTCAGTGGATATCATTACCCTTCCATTGGACGGCAATTCTTTTTTTAGAGATGAAAACACTGCTTTTGGACCAAACGAGCTCTATTTTCAATTTCCGAGCGTGTTGGACACCAACTTTTTTGTTTCCCGAGTTTGCGGCGCACAGATGATGCCCAACGACAATATAGTTATTAGCGTAGGAGCCGGTGGGTTAGTGTTGGAAGTGGATACCGAAGCCGATTTCACCGCTTTGGAAGATTATCTTTTCGAATATCTACTACCGGTCGGTATTACGGGTCCGGTTGCCTACAACACCCCTGATTTCAATTCCAATTACTTCAAATCAAAACGGTATGCTCCCGATTACGAGGGTTTCGAAGGAAGAGACCTCACCCCACAAGGAGTAATCGAACTGAATTCACCAGGATCGGATTGTGTAGTGCACGAAACCGTCATCGACTTTGTAGGCGAATCAGCCAAAAAACAAGTAAACGTTTATCCCAACCCCGCAAGCACTTTTTGTACTATCGAAACGCCAGAGAGTGGTGTTATTGAAATTTTGAATGCTTTCGGACAGGTCATGGAGCAAATTCCTGTGCGCCAGAAAACATCTACTCGGCTAGACTTGAGTAGGTATTCAGCCGGACTCTATTACATTCACTTTCAAGGAAAAGAACATTACAATACAAAAATCATCATTAAATGAAGCACCTATACTTACTCCCCTTATTCTCATTCATTGTACTCTTCTCTAATGCCCAAACGGTGGGCACTACGCAAGCGAGCGTACAAATGCAAGACGGCTACAACCTCATCTACCCTCACAACCAACCCCTCACCTACCTTTTGAACAATTGTGGTGAAGTAGTGAAACAATGGGGAGACCCTAACGAAGCCACTCGACCAGGTAACTCAGCATACATTCAAGACAATGGGGATATTGTTCGCGCGCTTCGTCCTGCCTCCTTTGCTGGTGATGCTATTTGGGCCGGTGGTGGCGGTGCAAGTGTTGAACGAAGAACTTGGGATAACGAACTGCTTTGGAGCTACACTTTGAATAACGAAGTTGCTCGTTTGCACCACGACATCGCTGTAATGCCCAACGGAAATGTTCTCGCCATTGCTTGGGACCTCATCGACTCCACCACCTGTATTGCTGCAGGAAGAAACCCGGAACTACTGGTTGAAGGAGAAGTATGGAGCGAGTCCGTACTCGAATTGCAACCCGACGGAAATGGCGGTGCAACCGTTGTTTGGGAGTGGCATCTCGAAAATCACTTGATTCAGGACTTTGACAGTGAAAAAGCCAATTTTGGTGACGTTTCCGCAACTCCCGGTAAGGTGGACTTCAACTACGATACTTCCGATGGAGTAGCAGATTGGTGCCACATCAATGCCATTGATTACAACCCCTTCTTTGACCAAATCCTCTTGAGTGTTCCCACCTTCAACGAAATTTGGATCATCGACCACTCTACAACAACCGAACAAGCGGCCGGAAATACAGGCGGTTTTGCTGGTAAAGGAGGCCAATTGATTTACCGCTGGGGGAATCCCGCGGCTTACCAACAAGGAACGGAAGACGATCAAAAACTCTTCTATCAGCACGATTCGCACTGGATTTCTTTTGGATTAGATGCAAGCGATCCCGACTTTGGAAAAATTGCTGTGTTTAACAATCGTCAAGAAGGAGACATCTCCACGGTGAATTTCATTGCACCCCTCTACGATGAATACGAATTGAACTATCCTTTGAACGGAGATACATACGGTCCGGCCGATTTCAGCTTTACTTATTCCAGCGATGAACCTACCGACATGTTTAGCAACATCCTATCAAGCAGCCAAAAACTGCCCAATGGTAATTTATTGGTTTGTGTTGGAAGACAAGGTCGTTCATTTGAAGTAGCCCCAGACGGTACCGTAGTTTGGGAATACATCACTCCCTTGCAAGGAGGTGCCCCAGTAGAACAAGGAACGGTATTGCCTTTATCTGCCAACCTCACCTTTCGAATGAACCGCTACATGCCCGACTTTGCCGGATTTGAAGGAAATGAATTCGACAACCTCGGAACCATTGAAAGTAATTCAGACATTCTTTGGTGTACCTCGCTTTCCACCAATGAGTTAGAAGAATCAACAGGCATCAACGCTTACCCTAACCCGAGTGAAGGGATCTTCCGATTGGATGGAGTTGAGCTAGGAACTTCTTACTCCGTGAGCAATGCCCTAGGACAAAAAGTACATCAATCAACCATCCATACTTCTGGTGCTTTGGACCTCTCTTTCCTCAACGAAGGAATGTATGTTTTGGTGATCGAAGGAAAAGGAAGTCAACGCATCGTGATCAAAAAATAATGGAAGCAACCATCATTACCCACACCGCCCAAGGAGTAAAGCACATTCAGCTCAACCGTCCAGCGGTTTTCAACAGTTTCAACAAAGAAATGGCCCTGCTCTTTCAAGCCGAAATGGATGAAGCAGCAAGCAATGATGAAGTGCGCTGCGTTTTGATTTCGGGTGAAGGGAAGGCTTTTTGTGCAGGACAAGACCTGGCGGAGATCATGGATCCCGAGGGGCCTGAATTGAAGTCCATTGTTCGAGATCACTACAACCCCATCATTCAACAAATCACTGCTCTTCCAAAGCCCGTAGTAGCTGCAGTGAACGGAGTTGCTGCTGGTGCTGGAGCCAACATCGCCTTGGCTTGCGACGTGGTAGTGGCGAAAAAAAGCGCTGCATTTATTCAAGCATTTTCTAAAATCGGACTCATTCCCGATAGCGGTGGAACCTTCTTTTTACCTCGATTGATTGGTTTTCAAAAGGCATTGGCCATCACCATGCTGGGAGATAAAATTGGCGCCGAAGAAGCTGAACGCATGGGCATGATTTATCGGGTTTTAGAAGACGATACCTTTGAGGAAGAAGCAAAGTCCCTGGCTGAAAAACTTGCAAGCATGCCTACCAAAGGTTTGGCCCTCACCAAAGCGGCTTACCATAAAACCCTGAATGCCAACCTTCAACAACAACTTGATTTGGAGGAGGAATTGCAGTGGCAGGCAGGACAAACCGAAGATTATACCGAAGGAGTGAATGCCTTCCTCGAAAAGCGTAAACCAAGTTTCAAAGGACGATGAAGAACATCCTTTTCATCTTATCGCTCCTTTTTTCAGTAATTCAAAGCAATGCCCAAGATACCCTTGGGCATTCTTTTTCTGAAGAAAGTGCGAAACGGGCTGTTTTCAATATTGTGCGGTACTCCGGTTTGCCCCCTAACTTTGTTGTTCGTGAAAATGCGAGTATCAAAACGGCACATGCCTTCATACATAAAGACCAAAGGTGGATTGAATACAACCCCAACTTTCTCGCTCAGGTGAATGACTCCAGCAGTACCGACTGGTCGGCCATCAGCGTACTCGCTCATGAAATTGGTCACCATTTAATGGGACACACCCTCAATCCCAGAAAATACGGTCCGGGAGATGAATTGGAATGCGATCGTTATAGCGGTTTCATTTTGGCCAAAATGGGAGCAAGTTTAGAAGAAGCTTTGGCCGCCATTACGCTCTCTGGTTCTGAAGAAGCAAGTAAAACACATCCTGCAAAAAAAGCCCGAATTCAAGCCATTACACTTGGATACAACAGTGCAATGATTTTGGACGACTCTCCCCCCCTGCTCCTAGAAGACGATCGATTTCAATATACCCACACCGTGCATTTTGAAGGCGACCCCAACACGTATTACTTCACCACAGACATGAGCATCGTTTGGCTCGATGAATATGCTCAAGCCGTTGAATTTGGGATCATTGAAGAACATCCTAAACCCGCTTATGAGTATCGTTTCCAGTTTGATGATGATTGGTTTCACATCGATTTCAAAGGACAAATTTGGAGCATTACCCAATATGGAGTCTTCATGAATGTGGGCCAATGTAAACCCTTGTGAGCTATTCACAATTGGGCTTTGATAAGGAGTTGAATTGGAAAAGATAAGAGCCACTGCTTCAAGTATTTTAGTACGGAACAAGAAGCACATCTTATGGTATCTGAATACAAGAACATCTTCCTCGTGGATGATGATGATTTGAACAACATGCTGAACCGTCAGTTCCTCACCTTTTGTATGCCCAAAGCAAGCATTTCAGCTTACCAAGACACACACGGCTTGATCGAAATGTTGCGACACAACAAGGTGGCAAAACCCGATCTCATTCTACTGGACATCAACATGCCAGAAATGGATGGGTGGGAATTTCTCTTCCACTTGGAGCGCTACCAAATTGCTTGTGATGTCATGATCTTGTCTTCTAGCATTCATTGGGACGACATCGAAAAGGCACAAGAACACGATCGAGTGAAGTGCTACATTGAAAAACCCTTAACCGAAGACAAAATTTCTCATTTCATCAAATCCCAGAATTTCACTCAAATTGAACTGGATTAGCATCAAAGATCAGCTGCCCGAAGATCAAGAACGGGTATTGGCCTTCATTCCAAATAACAAAGTTTTTCTTCCCGGAAAGAGCTATGAATTTGAAATCCGAGAAGTGATTGTCCTGCATTTTCAGCTGAACTTTTACAAAGATCAACCCGAAAAACAAGCCAAACACGGGCTCCATTTCTGGTCAGGAGAGGGAAACAGCAATCACTTTTTTGATGACGTTACCCACTGGGCGAAAATTCCTTCCGGACCTACTCCACAATAAATTCATCGCAAAAAATCCAAGCATCCTCCCCGGGAGCATCGTGCCACAACGGAGTTACCCCTCGATTGTAAGCCCTCATGCGAAGGTACCTCACCAACTTCGGCTCAAAATCCCGCCTTGCTCTGAGAACTCGAATCTCATTCTTCAAACGCTCATCAAATTCAAACACGAAAGGTGAAGCCAAGCTTTCCCAGTGCTCTCCGTCCAAAGAAGCCTCGAAAGTCACGCTATCAGGAAGGAAAATCCAAGCATTGTTGTAAAACAAAAAGTTGCTCGCCACCGATTTCACCTCGGTGGTTGACTTCAAATCCAAAACCATGAAAAAGTCGTCTCCTTGAACCGCTTGCCAACGACCATCGCGGAAATCATCGGAGCCCAATAGACCGTCCAACAAGGCTTCATCTCCCCCTCCTGTGTAATACGGACTGTACTCACTTCCCGCCATGCGCTCGCCAAAAACACCCAAATGCCGGTAAAGGTGGTCTTTGAGTTGGTCTTCAAACTCCCGATTACCCTGCTTAAGACGAAAATCAAGCATCATTTCACCCACAACTTCAAAGCGAAAGGTATCTGTCACGTCTTTTCCAATGGATTCATTTCCAGCATCGATTTGAAGGCTTCCCTCTTCCAAATTGGGTATCACCTCAGCGAAAAACCCTTGGTCCTGAACCTCCGTTTTGATGGAAATTGGCCACTCTGGAAAACCGTAATTGACTCCCAACAAAGCAAGCCTTGCGTAATGCTGCTTCATTCGTTGTTTAAAATCCTCATAATTCCTGGACGTGCCTTTGGTCCACAACACCTCCGCCATAGCGCAAACTCGTGGGAACATCATGATTTCTAGGCGTTCTTCAGGGATGTGCTCCGTCCACAAATTGCATTCTCCTCCCAAAACCAGGGAATGCTGATCTTCCGAAACACCTTCAGGAATGGGATTAAAACTGTACACCTGCTCTAAATCGGTTGTGGTGATGGGGTAATCAAAGTAGGCATGGCTTGTGGGCGACATGATGGTGGCTCCTCCCTGTTTGATGGCTTGAATTCCTCCTTCCATTCCTCGCCAAGATTGCACTATGGCCCCCTCGGGCAAGCCGCCAGTTAGAATTTCATCCCAACCAATGATCTGTTTCCCCTTTTCAGCCAAATACTGCCCCATACGTTGGATAAAAAACGATTGCAATTCGTGCTCATCGTGCAGGCCATGGAGTTGAAGGCGTTGTTGGCACCGCTCACACTTTTCCCAATTCGTTGTTGGAGCCTCATCTCCCCCAATATGGACGTAAGGCGATGGAAAGAGCTCACACACTTCATCCAGTACGGTTTCCAAAAAGGCAAATGTGCTATCGCTTCCCGCGCAATAAATGTTTTGAAATACGCCCCACTCATTCACAACCTCCGTGGCTTCCCCTGAACAGCTCAACCAAGGATATGAAGCAATGGCCGCAGAAGAGTGTCCGGGCATCTCAATCTCAGGTATAATCATCACCTGCCTTTCCTTGGCATACCGCACTATTTCTCGAATATCTTTCTTGCTGTAAAATCCCCCGTGAATGCTTCCATCTTGCTCGGTGCGCCAAGCCCCTACTTCTGTGAGTTTGGGGTAGGCATCGATTTCAATTCTCCATCCTTGATCTTCGGTGAGGTGCCAGTGAAGTACATTCATTTTATGATAGGCCATCAAATCGATCACCTTTTTCACCTTTTCCACGCTCATGAAGTGTCTGCAACAATCCAATAAAACGCCTCGATGCTGAAACAAGGCCTCGTCTTCAATGTCCACCAAAGGCAATTGCAGCTGCTCGCGATTGGCATCGATGATCTGAAGTA
The DNA here is from genome assembly GCA_964649515.1 of uncultured Comamonadaceae bacterium. Taxonomy (GTDB): domain Bacteria; phylum Bacteroidota; class Bacteroidia; order Flavobacteriales_D; family Sanyastnellaceae; genus CALKGK01. The sequence goes on from CAZYPV010000032.1 coordinate 7,670, forward strand.
AGGTTTGAAAACCGTAAAAGAAGCCTGATTCATGAGCGGCCTCTATGCGAACTCCATCTGAATTCATTTTCAAACGATAAGTGCTCTCAGCTCCAAAGTCCAAACGATGAAATTCAATGCTCGTGCTGTTTTTTTCTGGCTGAAGGAGAACAATTCCCCGCTCTGTCAGACAATTCTTCAAATAAGCATCTAAGGTCGTCATAGCCTCACCAGGCAACAAGGCAACGTTTCGAAAATCCAGACTTCCCTCGTGTTGTTTAAGTGATTTCACCTGAGGAACGAGGTCTAGGACAGGCTGATTTACCGTCGATTGAGATTGACATCCCAACAGGAAGACAAGTAAAAAAAAGAAGTGGTAGGGTTTTATCATTGGGCGTTCTTCTCGTCCAAAGGTATGAAGGACTTCGCGATGCCGAAATAGCGATAGCGTTGATTTCCAATTCTGAGTTCATGCACGGAGCAGAGCACATAATTGTGTTTATGAGCAATGCTGCTGTTCAAGCCTTTGGAGAATTTCTCGATGCCTTCGAGCAAGAGTTCATTTTGCTTGGGGTGAAGGGAAGAAGAGAGACTGAGCTTTTCCTGCATCCGTTCAGCCACATAAGCTGAAAAATCATTCTCATCGGGATTCAGAATCCATAATAAACCAATGAAAATCAAAGTCATTAGGGCCGATAACTTTTTCATGTAGCAGAAGGTATGGAAAATATTTTGCCTTTACAGCAGAAATCCAGCAAATACAAAGCACTGTTAAAAGATGAAAGCCGGTTGAGGACAATAATGCCCCGACTAGCGATCATTTCTCCCATTCTTGAAACCAGTAAAATGCATCCACCACGCTCAAAGCTGCCGTTTCTGTCCTTAGTCGGCGATCCCCCAAACTTACGGATGTGAAGTTGTGTTTTTGAGCGGCTTCCACTTCGCTGAGGGAAAAATCTCCTTCCGGACCAATGAGGATTAAAGTGTCTTTTCCCAGTTCGAAAGCATCTTTTAGTGCTTCCCGTGGAGCGTCATAACAATGGGCAATGAGCTTTTTGGAGTATTCCCAAGAGAGCACCTCCTCGAAGTTTTGGGTTTCCTCGAGCACGGGAAGGTGGTACCTCAAGCTTTGTTTCATAGCGGAAACCATGATACGTTCCCAACGATCAATTCGGCTTTTTTTACGTTCACTGTGTTCACAAACTAGCGGAACAACTCTACTCACCCCAAGCTCTACAGCCTTTTCTAAGAACCACTCCACCCGCTCTGTATTTTTGGTTGGTGCAAAGGCAATGCACAATTCCGGACTCATCGCGGCTTGTTCTTCATGCAATTGCACTTCCAAAACGGTTTTCTTCGAGTGAGCGTCCATGATTTCGCACCGAAACGCTTGTCCTCTCCCGTTCGTAGTGAAAATCACATCTCCTTCTCGCTTCCTCAAAACGCGAATGGCGTGCTTCGATTCCTCTTCAGACAAAGTATGTCTGCCTTCTTGAATATTGGGGTGGTAAAATAAATTCATAAAAAAAGCCGGACCTTAAATCCGGCTTTAAATTTAGTATTTCTCTCCATTATGCGTTTACCGATGCATTTGGTGCCGCACTCATGATTTCTTCATTTGCGAACTCCTCAAATTTCTTGAAGTTGGCATTGAATTTTTTCGCGAGTTCATTGGCTTTCATATCGTAAGCAGCGGTGTCTTTCCAAGTATTTCTTGGGTGAAGCAGCTCCGAAGGTACATTTTCGCATTCGTTGGGCATGGCCAAGCCAAACACTTCATGTCGGGTGTACTCTACTTGGTCCAAAGCACCATTCAAGGCTGCGGTGATCATCGCTCTGGTGTAAGACAACTTCATTCGTTTTCCTTCACCATAAGCTCCGCCGCTCCAACCGGTATTGATCAACCAAACATTCACATCGTTGGCATCCATCTTCTCACCGAGCATTTCGGCGTATTTCGTAGGGTGTAAAGGCAAGAAAGGTGAGCCAAAGCAAGCCGAAAAGGCCGTTACAGGTTCCGTAATTCCGGCTTCCGTTCCTGCTACTTTCGCTGTATATCCAGAGATGAAATGGTACATCGCTTGTCCGCGAGTAAGTTTCGATATTGGAGGCAACACACCAAAGGCATCACAGGTGAGGAAGAAAATATTCTTGGGAACACCTCCTTTAGAAGGTTCCATGATGTTGTCAATGTGGTGAATGGGATATGATACACGCGTGTTCTCCGTTTTGCTACTGTCGGCAAAATTGGGCGTACATCCATCATCCTCAAAACCGATGTTTTCAAGAATCGCCCCAAACTTGATGGCATTCCAGATTTGCGGTTCTTTTTCAGCACTCAGATCAATGCATTTCGCATAGCACCCTCCTTCAAAATTGAACACTGCTGAATCGCTCCATCCGTGCTCATCATCACCAATTAGACGACGGTTAGGGTCGCTTGACAAAGTGGTTTTCCCTGTACCAGAGAGTCCGAAGAAAACGGCCGTATCTCCGTCTTTACCCACATTTGCAGAGCAGTGCATGGACAATACCCCTCTCTCGTGCGGAAGTACATAATTCAAAACGGAAAAAATCCCTTTTTTAATCTCACCTGTGTACCCTGTTCCACCAATGATGATCATCTTTTTGGTGAAGTTAATGATGGCAAAATTGGATTGGCGAGTACCATCTACTTCGGGGTCTGCCATAAATTCAGGAGCACACACAATGTGCCAATCGGGTTCAAAAGATTGAATCTCTTCGTCGCTTGGACGCAAAAACATATTGCTCGCAAACATGTTGGACCAAGGAAATTCAGTCACCACACGAATGTTCATGTTGTATTCAGGGTCTGCACATGCTTTTGCGTCGCGCACATACAAGTCTTTGTTCGTTAAATAAGCGCGCATTCTTTGGTAGAGTGCATCAAATTTTTCTGGAGTAAATTTGATGTTGACATCGCCCCACCACACCGTATTTTCTGTGTTTTCATCGCAAACAACAAAACGATCCTTGGGAGATCGTCCAGTAAATTTTCCAGTGTCTACTGCAAGCGCACCGGTATTTGATAAAATTCCTTGTCCTTGGATAATGGTTTCTTCCACAAGCTCTGCTGGGGTAAGGTTCCAATATGCATTTCCAATGTGACTTAAGCCGATAGCATCTAGGGAAGCTGCTTCTGATCTCCTTCCGTATTGATTCATGAGAATAGTTTTCATTTAACTATGATTCTCTGCAAAATTAACGCTTTCTAAGGACTAAATGCATTTCCACAACTTCAGAATAACTCAAAATTGTTGGTTCTCATGGACGATTTTCAGCCGTTTTCTTTTGCTACTCCAATCAATCAAGAAAAGTGTTATTTAGACACTTTCTCACGGGCTATGTGGATAAAAAACCAAGCGCTGGCGAGAATCAAGAGGACACCACCAATGGGAGTGATGGGGCCGAGTATGGACTTCAAGGTTCCGCTTTCTAGTGAAACCAAGGCGTAAATGCTCCCACTAAAAAAAAGCATTCCCCCGATTTGCAGACGGTAAACCCAAATGGAAAGCGATTTTTTCAGAAACTGATGATCTACGAGTAAAAAAAGAAGCAAGGCAATGGCCGAAAAAAACTGATATCGCACTGCCGTATTGAAACTTTGTAATGCTGAATCACTCAGCACTGCCTTTAGCGCATGGGCGCCCATTGCGCCTAAAACAATTGCGCTTCCGAGGCTGCCCGCAAACCAGAGCAAGACCATTTTCTCTTTGCCTTTCATCCAAATTCCTTTAGTATATTGGCACAAATTTACACTTAAACCATGAGCCTTACTTCTTCCTCCTCTGTCCTTCTAGGAATCTTGCTTTTAACATTGAGCGCTTGCCAAGATCCTGCACCAGCGCCTCAGCAAGACAACCCACAGGCGAAAGAGCAGCCAAGTTCTCCTGAAAAACCTGTGAACGCACCATCCTCCAATGCTAAGGTGGAAACGGCTCCCACCAATTACATTCCCAAATCTCAACTTTCCGAAGAGCGAAAAAGCAAATTGTCTAATTACCGTTACATCATCGGTCGAGAAGAGCTCTCCCACTTTGCTCAACTCTTAAAGGCTTCCAGCTTTTCAAAAACCCTTCACAACTCAGAAAGCACGGTTTTTGTCCCCAGTAATGAGGTGTTCAAGTCTCAACCTGAACTGCTCAATTTGGTGGATGGAAAACAAGAAGACATTGATGCCTTTGTTGGAAAATACATCGTGCTAGAGTCGTACAGCTTTAAAGACTTTGTGGAAGTGAAATCTGCCGAAAGCATTAACGGAACTTCGCTGAAATTCAACAACAGCGGTATCATTGCTGTGAATGGGGTAAAAACAGATGGAGAAGTGGTGAGCACTGAAAAAGGCTATGTTTATTACCTCACTGGAACGTACTGAGTAGGTGCTTACATCAGTCGATCACCTTCCGACTTCAAAGCCGCCAAAGCTTCTTTGATGAGGGTATTGGCGGTGCGCTCTTCCAAATCAAAAATGATTTTAGATAAAGCCATGGCATCGGCTTCGGGTCCGGCTTTACTCGCTGCTACTTTGATGAGATCGTCCGTCTCCTTTTTAGCAATTTGAATTCGGGTCCACGTTTGCGGACTCACATAAAGCTGCAAGCTTACGTTGTGTTCGAACTCCTCTCTAGCCATCGTGAGCAACTCAAACTGCAGCGTACTGGCCGCCTTGTTGCCCGTCCCTGCCCGCAAAACCAAAGAACTCGGTTTGATTCGTTCGAGCATGATCGTCAATCTTTCCAGTGCTTTTAAACGCAGGGGTAAACTTTCCTTCTTCACCATAATGCGTTGAAAGAACTTCATTTCTTCTTTGTGATCTTTCCGCATGCGATCAAAGAAAATCCAAGCCGTTGCGAAAACAAGAAACGCAGGAATCAAGGGCATCAAAAAGTCAAGAATCAAATCCATTTGTTGTATTTTGTGGTGAAGATACATTCATTCCCATGATCATTAAAAAGCCGATGCTTAAAATTTGTTTAAATGCCTCCATCTTGGTGGTTTCCCTCCTCTTTTTGTTCAGTAGTGCTCAGGCACAAAACACCCTCGTACCCAGTTTCGATGTGCCCGTAACCTACAACGATATTCAGCTGAACAACGCTTGGGTGGGTGGATTGAATGCTCCTCAATTCTCTACGTTCAACGCTAATGACGATGGGTGGGACGATCTTTTGGTCTTCGATCGTGATGGAAATCACCTCATGGTGTTTCTCAATACTGCTAGCAATGTTGGAGAAAGTAGCTACCTCTACTCCAAAGAATATTCTGAGAGCTTCCCTCCCTTGAGAAATTGGGTACTCCTCAGGGATTACAACTGTGATGGCAAAAAAGACATCTTCACCAACTTCCAAAACAGCATTAGCGTATATACCAACACTTCCGTGGGAGATCAGCTGTCCTTTGAGTTGGCCACCCAGCAGATTCAATGTCAGGTAGATTTTGGAAACGGATACTCCACTCTCCCTGTGGTGTGTTTGTCCATTGACATTCCCTCCATCATGGATTACGACAACGACGGGGATATGGACATCGTTACGTGGACAGAAACGGCATCGACGATTTATTTCTTTGAAGGACAAGGAGTAGATAATGGCGACTGCAACTCCTTGGACTATGAAATGACCAACCGTTGCTACGGAATGGTGGCGGAGGGAAGTGAAGACAATACCCTCTTTATTGGCGATGAATATGCTGAAGACACCAGTCCTTTCGACGGTAACCCCGATAAATGTGGATTCAACGTAGAAAACCCAAGAATCCTAGAAGGAATGGAGCGTGATGGTTTGCATGTTGGTGGCTCCTTGCTCAACATCGATTTTGACCAAGACGGTTTGATGGATCTTGTGGTGGGTGATGTGAGCTTTAACGGACTCGTTGCTCTCCCGATGTTGAACGCCGTGGATCAGCAAGACAGTGCTACAGCAGTGGTGATGGATTTCCCGACAAATCTTGGTACCGATGTTCCCGTCGATCTTCAAAAATTCCCTGCTGGCTATTACGAGGATGTGAACAACGACGGCGTGAAGGACCTCATCGTTGCCCCCAATTCCAGCATTGAAGTCAACGATGATGAAGGAGTATGGCTGTATTTAAATGAAGGGGCAGACGACCTTCCCGTGTTCAACTTCCAGCAAACCAAGTGGCTTCAAGACGAAATGATTGACCTTGGACGAGGGGCTCACCCAACATTGGTGGACATTGATGGAGATGGACTCAAAGACTTGATCGTGAGCAATGATGAATACTACCAAGGGTTAGGACTGAAACCCTCTTTGCTGGCGTATTACAAAAACATCGGGGACGCGGAAAATCCCAGTTTCGAACTCGTCGACCTTAATTTTGAAACCATCGACTTGTATCAGCTCGAAAACATTCATCCCGCCTTTGGTGACGTGGACGGTGATGGTGATTTGGACATGATGTTGGGAGAAGAACAAGGCTTTATTCACTTCTTCGAAAATGTAGCGGGCGCAGGCAATTTTATGGATCTGGAACTCGCTCAACCCGCTATGGTTGATGCAACAGGAGAAAGCATCGATATTGGTCAATACTCCACACCGCAGTTGATTGACGTGAATGAAGACGGATTGTTGGATATGCTGGTGGGAGAAAAGAACGGGGTGCTCAACCTTTTCTTGAATACGGGAAGTGCAACTGCTTTCGAATGGACCCTTTTCGAAAATGATTTTGACAACAAATGGGGCAATGTACTTGCTAACAACCTCCTCGGAATCAATGGATTTAGCATACCCTACCTGTATAAAACGGAAGAAGATGGTTTTCAGCTACTGTTGGCCAATGAACTCGGTGAAAGTCAGCTTTACGGGAACATTAGCGGTAACTTGGATGGGGAGTTCACCCTACTGGAGGACGTGTTCTTCGGCATTCAGCATAACAAAAGAGCGGCCGTTTGGTTTGAAGACATCAACAACGATGGTTACCGAGATTTGATTCAAGGGAACAATGCTGGCGGACTCCATCTCTACCTTGGTGATTTTATCGATACTGTGGAAGAAACCATGATCTCCGAGGAAGATGTTCTGGTTTATCCCAACCCGAGCAGTGGCGATGTGCGCATTGAATTTCCTGCTCCGATGAACGGAAAACTGTCGCTATTGGATGCTTCGGGAAGAAAAGTTTTAGAAGCCCCCTTGCGTTTTCAAAGGCAAATAAACCTTCAAGCAGATCTTAGTGAAGGGATGTATTTTATCATCTATCAATCTGGACACATTCAACAACACCTTGGAAGACTGGTCATTCAACACTAATGTTTTGGTCGCTTTCAATCCATCGCCTGTAAACCAGTGATTCATTCCCCATCACCTTAAAAAAAGGACATAAAAAAAGCCCCGAACACGAATTTCAGGGCTTTTTGAATTATCGTCAGTGGATGGCTTAAGCCTCCATCACGTTCATGTTGTCCAATACATCCATTACGTCGCGAACAGCTTTTGCTGATTCGTTCAACAATGCTTTTTCGTCTGCGTTCAACTGAAGTTCGATGATTTCTTCGATTCCTTCTTTACCCAACTTCACGGGAACACCCAAGTAGATGTCTTTCAATCCGTACTGACCGGTTAGCCAAGTACAAACTGGGAAGATGCGTTTCTGATCTTTAACAATGGCCTCCACCATTTGCGCCGCTGCAGCACCCGGTGCGTACCAAGCTGAAGTACCCAAAAGGTTAACGATTTCTCCTCCTCCTTTTTTCGTACGCTCAACGATGGCATTCAATTTTTCTTCTGAAATCATCTCCGTTACAGGAATTCCTCCAACCGTGGTATAACGAGGAAGTGGCACCATGGTATCACCGTGTCCGCCCATCAACACTGCTTGAATGTCTTTTGGAGAAACGTTCAACTCCTCGGCAAGGAAAGAACGGTAGCGAGCGGTATCAAGAACACCGGCCATACCAAAAACCTTGTTTGAATCCATTTTGGCAGTCAAATATGCGCAGTAGGTCATTACATCCAATGGGTTTGAAACCACGATGATTTTAGCGTTAGGCGAGTATTTTACTACATTCTCGGTAACGCTTTTTACGATGTTTGCATTGGTTGCAATCAAGTCGTCACGGCTCATTCCCGGCTTACGTGGGAGTCCAGATGTGATTACGACTACTTCAGAGTCTGCAGTTTTGGAATAATCATTGGTAGAACCCACAGTGCGGGTATCGTACAAGTTGATTGGTGAAGTTTCCCAGATATCGAGTGCTTTCCCTTCGGCATAGCCCTCTTTGATGTCTAACAAAACAACTTCATTTACTACTTCGCGGGTGGCTAAGACATTAGCACATGTTGCTCCAACATTACCGGCTCCAACGACGGTTACTTTCATGGAATATGGATTTTTAGAATACTATTTTACTCAAACAAACCCGGGGGCGTTCCCCAGGCGCGCTCAAAATTACAAAACAATTTTTGTTTAGAACTCAACGTTTCACCCCAAAGCATTGAATTGAAAATGCTTAGTTTTAAAGCCGTATGAATAGCATCAAAACAGCCCTTACACTATCATTGTTTCTTTTGAGCCTTTTTCTTTGTGCTCAACCCCCCAGCTTGCCCGAAGGAAAGGCAGGTGTGGACTACAATGTACTTGATCTTCAAGGTGAAAAACACGGCACTTGGGTACGTACTTATGAGGACGGAGTAATCTATTATACAGGGCAATTTGAACACGGAATCCCTACCGGAACTTTTAACTTTTATTACGATAGTGCCGAATTAATGTCAGAAGTGAATCACATCGAAGGCGCAGATTACACCTTTGTTAAAAGCTTCGAGAAAAACGGTGCTTTGATGAGTGAAGGACATTACCGCGCTGAATTGGTTGATGGAACGGTGGAGCGCTTAAAAGATGGAGCTTGGAAGTTTTATGCCAATGGCCGTTTGGTGTCTGAAGAAGAATTCAAAATGGGGATATCGCACGGCACGTCCATTTCGTACTACACTGATGGAAAAGTAGCCGAAACGGCGCGTTACAGCGATGGATTGAAGGATGGTCCATGGAAGCAGTATTTCGACAATGGAAAGCTTAAAGCCGAAGGAACTTATGTTCGTGGCGATTTTGATGGAGACATTGTTTATTATCACCCCAACGGAGTGAAGTTAATTCAAGGAACCTACGTACGTGGAATGAAGGACGGCACCTGGATTAAGTTCACTTCAGGCGGAGACATTGAATTAGTAACGGCCTATAAAATGGGTACCAAAACGGCCGAACGAAGAGAAAATGGCGAGTTCATGGATTATTACGACTCGGGAATACCATCGGCCAACCACAATTATAGCGATGGAAAGAAAGATGGTCCGTTTACCGAGTGGTATGACCAAGGAGAATGGGTGAAAGTACCCTTAGACAAACCACAACCCGGAGGCGGAATCCAATTCAAACAAAAGCTAGAAGGAACCCAAGTCTCACGAGAAGGAGATTATATGGATGGTGAACTTGAAGGAGAAATAACGTATTATAACGAAGAAGGAAGAATCATACGCATCGAAGTGTATGAAGGGGGAGAACTGATCTCAAGCACGGAAAAATGAAACAGCACTACCTACTCTACTTTATCTTGATGGCCCTGCTCTTTTCTGCATGCAGCAGTGAAACCGACTTTGAAGAAATTGATTTGGGATATGCATTTTTCCCCAACGAATCGGGAAAATACATTGACTATGAGGTGGACAGTATTCACTACGGTATCACGGTAGATACCGTCAACTTCTACTTAAGGGAGTTGGTTGCTGACGACTTCATCGATGCCGAAGGACAACCCGCCACTCGCCTTGAGCGGTACAAAAAGTTCAATTTGGACGACGAGTGGGTGCTCACCGATGTTTGGAGTCAACGAAGAACCACAACAGCCGCTGAGCGCGACGAAGAGAATCGTCGTTTTGTTCGCATGATTTTCCCGGTGGAAAATGGAAAAACATGGGACGGGAATTCGTACAACACCCTGGATCCTTGGAATTATCGCTACAGCGGGAAAGATGAATCGTACAGCTTGGAGAATCTGTCTTGGCGCGAAACCGTTACGGTGAACCAACGCAACAACACCAACCTTGTTGACCAAGAATTTGCCTTTGAAGTTTATGCCCGCAACATTGGTTTGGTGCATAAAGTCTTCACTGATCTCAACTTCCAAAACGGGATGATTACCGGAGACGATGTGGAATGGCGCTACATTGGAAATGGTTGGGCGGAGTGATGTCCTTGCTCGGAATTATCGAGCTTTCACTTGGTCTTTGAGCACCTATTCTTTCTTGCAATGAAGACTTCTTGGCTTAGGTAAGCACTTAACCCTCAATACCCATATTTCCTCCCCCACTTCTCTTTCAAAAACTGCCGCATGCTTTTCTCTCGAGGATTGTCTCCCGGGTCGTAGAGTTTGCTTCCTTTGATCTCATCGGGGAGGTATTCTTGAGCGGCGAAGTTTCCGGGGTTGGAATGGCTGTAATTGTATTCCTTTCCATAACCGAGGTCTTTCATGAGCTTGCTTGGAGCATTTCTTAGATGGAGGGGAACAGGGAGGTTGCCGGTTTCCTTCACTACGGATTGCGCCATGCCAATTCCAGCATAACTAGCGTTGGATTTTGCCGAGCTAGCCAAGTACACGGTGGCTTGCGCTAAAACAATTCTTCCTTCAGGCCAACCGATGCGCTCCACTGCTGTAAAGGCATTATTGGCCATGACTAAAGCGGTGGGGTTGGCGTTTCCAATGTCTTCACTAGCACTAATGAGCAACCTTCTTGCAATGAATTTAGGGTCTTCTCCACCTTCAATCATCCTCGCCAAATAATACAAGGCAGCGTTGGGGTCACTTCCACGAATGCTCTTGATGTAGGCAGAAATAATGTCGTAATGCAACTCCCCGCCTTTATCATAGGCCGTGAGGTTGGACTGCACGGCGTCGTTAACAAGCTCGTTCGTAATCACAATGTCTTCAGCTTCGGCACTTTCTACAACCAATTCAAAAACGTTCAGTAATTTTCGTCCGTCTCCTCCACTCAATCGAAAAAGCGCTTCTTCTTCCTCAATGTGAATCTTCTTACTGCGAAAGTATTCGTCCCGCTCCATCACCTGTGCGATGAGCTTGCGCATGTGCTCTTTGGTGAAAGCATTGAGCACATAGACCTGGCTTCTCGACAAGAGTGCGGGGATGACTTCAAACGATGGATTTTCGGTGGTTGCCCCAATAAGAGTGATGGTCCCCTTTTCAACAGCTCCGAGCAAACTGTCTTGCTGGCTTTTCGAAAAACGATGAATCTCATCAATAAATAGTACTGCATTCCCTCCAAACATACCTGCTTTTTCTACCCGAGAAATCACCTCACGAACATCCTTCACCCCACTATTGATAGCCGAAAGCGTGTGAAAAGGTCGGTTCAAAGCATTTGAAATGATGGTGGCCAAAGTGGTTTTTCCAACTCCTGGCGGACCCCATAAGATCATCGAAGGGATATTTCCTCGTTCAATCACTTTCCGCAAAACGGCATCCTTGCCTGTAAGGTGCTCTTGCCCCACATAATCATCAAAGCTTTGTGGGCGCATTCGCTCGGCGAGAGGTTGTTTGCTGTTCATGATACGAAGATACACTTTGAAGAATTCAGAAACGAAAACATTCTCCTACCTTCGTGAGTTAAATTGACAACGCTAGATCCCATCATGAAAAAATTCCTCAAAATATCTGGACTCCTTCTCCTATTGCTCATCCTTGCATTGGTCATCTTCGGTGTGGCCATTAGTGAAAAGAAGCCTCAAACGCTCGAAGGTCAAGAAGCAGAACTTTTGGCCGAAAACATGCTCCAAGCCTTGGACATTGATGCATGGCAGGAAACCAGTTACTTATCGTGGAGTTTCCCTGGTGGGCACCACTACGTTTGGGACCGTGAAAACAAGCAAGTGGAAGTGAAGTGGAGCGATAATACGGTAATTATTCCAACGGAAAATCACTTGGCGGGAAAGGCTTGGGTGGATGGGAAACCGAGCACCGATGAAGCGCTTCTTGAGCGGGCATGGTCGTTCTTTTGCAATGACAGCTTTTGGCTGGTAGCCCCATATAAAGTGATGGACCCCGGCACCGATCGCTCGGCTTACCTCCATGAAGATGGGTCTTTGGGCTTGATGGTGACCTATAAAACGGGCGGAACAACCCCCGGTGATAGCTATTTATGGAAATTGGATGATCAATACCGACCGGTAAGCTACAAAATGTGGGTGCAGATCCTCCCCATTGGCGGATTGGAAGCCACTTGGGACGGTTGGAAAACCCTAAAAACAGGAGCGCAAGTGAGCACTGTGCACGATATGGGAATCATTAGCACCGACCTCAACCCTGTGAAGGGTGGAACTACTTTGAGCGACTTGGATCTTGCTCCGGATTATTTCAGTTCACGAATGTAATGTCACTCCCTCAGGACGCTTGTGTTTCCATCGTTTGTGGGTCCACAAATAGTTTTCCGGTTGCGCCTGAATATCTTGCTCCAGTCTTCGGTTGATTTGCTGAATGAGCTTTCCATACTCATAATCCTTGGGATTATCGGTGATGAGCTCGTAAGCAATTTGATAGTGTCCGCGTTTCACTTTCTTATTGGAACCGTAAATCACCACCATATCGAAATCCTTGGCGTGTTTTTCTGCGCCGTAGTACATGGCTGTTTCTTGATGGAGCCAATTCATCCAATAGGATTTCTTCGGGTTGGCTGGACTTTGATCAACGCCATAAATCACCGCTTTTGGCTTTTCGGCATTCACCCTCATCCATTCTGATGATTCCTTGGTTGGAATTAAAGTGAGTCCATACTTCCCTCTTGACGAACGCATCTTTTCATCAAAAAAAGCATTGCTCAAGCGCTTGTAGATGGCCATGATGGGGGTATTGATGTGCAAGGCTGCCGCAACAGCATATAGCTCCCAATTGTTATGGTGTCCGCCAACAATGGCAATGTTTCGATCTTTGTATTTTTCGAATAAGGCCTCATTTACAGGTTTCATCCGTTGAGCTGCCTCCTTTTTCGAAATGCTGAAATTCTTCAAACTCTCCACAATGATATCGCAGAAGTGCTTCTGGAATTTCTTGGAAATTGTTTTGTGTTGGTCGGCAGACATTTCGGGGAAAGAACGAGCAATGTTTCCATTGATGACCTTCAGGCGATATCCCATCACCCCGAAAAGCACCACTCGAATGAAGCCTGAAAGTGCGTACAACAAAGGATAAGGCAATAAACTGATGGGGTATAAAACCAAGGAGTAAAGGAGTCTGGATCCCATAATTATGCGAATTCGATTGAAAGGCCATCGTGGGCGATTTGGATTCCTTCGGGTAAATCGTTGCTCACAATTTCGTGTTTGCCCATGAGATGACTGATGTGAGTGAGATAAGCCCGTTCAGGATTCATTGCCTCAAGAAACTCAATGGCCTGCTGGAGGTTGAAGTGTGAAATGTGCTCTTCTTTTCTGAGGGCATTCACCACAATGGTATGCGAACCTCGAATTTTCTCCAACTCATCAGGAGCGATGGTTTTTGCATCGGTGATGTAAGTAAAATCTTGGACCCGATATGCATTCACAGGCATCTTGTAGTGCATGACTTCGATGGGAATCACCTCAAAACTCCCAACTGAAAAGGGGTCCTTGGTGATCGTATTCAAATGAACCTCAGGAATGCCTGGGTACTTATAATCGGCAAAAACGTAATGAAACTCACGTTGCAAAGCTTGTTGAACCTGTGGTGTGGCATACACCTCCATGTCCTTTCGCTGCTTGTAATTGAAGGCTCTGATGTCGTCCATTCCCGCGATGTGATCCTTGTGTTCATGGGTATAAACGATGGCATCGAGCTGCTGAATCTTGTTGTTCAGCATTTGAGCTCTGAAATCTGGCCCTGTATCAATCACAAAATGCGTGTCTTCATTGTTGATGAACACCGAAGAACGCAAACGCGAATCCTTGGGGTCAGAAGAAGCGCAAACCTCGCATTCACAAGCAATTACCGGCACACCCTGAGATGTACCCGTGCCTAAAAACCGAACATTCATCATGGCGCGCAAGTTACAAAACCATCCATGAAGACCACAATGTCTTGTTAAAATGCCCCTAAGGATGGCCTTTCTTTCCGAAACAAACATAAAAAGGTTGTTGAACTCCCACTTAGGGTTTAACTTTGTATGGTACCCCGAAAAATCGGCACATTGGAATTAAACAGAGTAGTATTGAGCGCCACGCAAAAAGCTTTGCGGGTAAACTTGAATCAAGACCTTTACGGAACCTTTGCCGAAATTGGTGCGGGACAAGAAGTAGTAAGGCACTTTTTTCGTGCGGGTGGAGCTAGTGGAACCATTGCCAAATCGCTTTCCGCTTACGACAAAGATTTTTCCGATGCCATTTATGGACAGGAAGCCAAGGGACGGTATGTTTGCAAATCCCGATTGGACAATATGCTTCGCCATGAGTTTCAATTGATTGAAGAGCGCTTGAAACGAGAAGTGCATCCAACCAAGAAGTTCTTTGCTTTTGCGAATACCATCGCCACCATCAACTTTCATAAAACCATTCAGGGACACGGTTGGTTTGGAATGAAATTTCAAACAGAAGCTGGAAAAGAAGCCAACACAGTGATCATCCACGTGCGTTTTCATGAAAATGATGCCCTTTTGCAACAAGCTTCTGTGGGGGTGCTGGGGGTGAATTTGATCTACGCCTGCTTCTTCTTCTACAAAACTCCAAGCGATTTCCTTTTGTCGCTCTATGACAACCTCACGCGAGACCAATTGGAAATCGATATGATTCAAATGAACGGTCCGGACTTCGAGGAAGTGGACAATCGTTTGATGTCGCTTCAACTGGTGAAAAACGGCATGACCGATGCAGTAATTTTCTCTCCAGACGGTCGGAATTTGCAAGCCGCTGATGTACTGTACAAGAAAAACATCTTGGCCATACGCGGGAGTTTCAGACCCGTTACGAAGGTGAACATCGACATGATCATGAAAGGGTTCCAAATGTTCGAAGCCGAACGAAAAGTGGATCCTGAAAACATTCAAGTCTTGTTTGAAATCACCTTGAACAACCTGAAAAGCGATGGGGACATTGACGAAAAAGACTTTTTAGACCGGGCAGATATTCTCTGTTCTCTCGGACAAACGGTGTTGATCTCGAACTATCAAAAGTATTACAAACTCGTAGAATACTTCTCGCGGTACACAAAACGAAGAATGGGCATCATTATGGGGGTAAACAACCTATTGGACGTCTTCAAAGAGAAGTACTACCGCGAGTTGAATGGAGGTATTTTAGAGGCCTTTGGAATCCTTTTCTCGCGCGATTTGAAGATCTACCTCTACCCGTGGAAAGAAGAAGGAGAAATGCTTACCAGCGTGAATGCACCCATCCACCCTCGATTGAAACCGCTCTTCAATTATCTCACCTTCAATAAGCGGATTGTGGATATTGAGAATTGCAACCAAGACATTTTGAACATCCTCTCCAGAGAATGTTTGAGAATGATTAAAGAAGGCGAAGAAGGTTGGGAAGACATGGTGCCCACCTACGTGGATACCATCATTAAAGACAATCAACTCTTTGGCTATAAAGAAGGCGCCAAAGAGTCTACAAAATAGCATTATCGTTCATTCCTAAACGTTCAGGTTGACCTTGGACGTTTTTTTTTGCCCTTTTTTATCGAGTCCCACTACTCGGGAAGCAACGCAATCTGTTTCCATTCAAGAACATAAAAAAGCCCCAAGCAAACACTTGGGGCTTTTAATTATTTCATCGAGCAGTTTAGCTATTGGCCTCTTCTGCCGTCTCTTTTTCAGATTTTCCTCCTGTCAGCTTGTCGTATTCTTCTTGAGAACCTACAACCACGTTTTGGAATCTTCTCATACCTGAACCTGCAGGGATAAGGTGACCAACGATCACGTTTTCCTTCAAACCGAGCAAGTGGTCTTCTTTACCGCTTACAGCTGCCTCGTTCAACACCTTCGTCGTTTCCTGGAAGGAAGCCGCAGAGATGAATGATTTGGTCTGCAATGAAGCTCTGGTGATCCCTTGGAGCAACGGACGAGAAGTAGCAGGAATGGCTTCACGTGCTTCTACCAAGGCCAAGTCTTTACGACGAAGCATGGAGTTCTCATCTCTCAACTTACGCGCCGAAATGATCATCCCTTCTTTGAGGTTTTCAGAATCACCTTGAGCGGTAACCACCACCATTCCGAAAATGGAATCGTTCTCTTCCATGAAGTCGATCTTCTCAACACTTTGCTTCTCTAGGAAACGAGTATCGCCTGGATCTTCGATGATTACCTTCTTCATCATTTGACGAACAATCACCTCGAAGTGCTTATCGTTGATCTTCACCCCTTGCAAACGGTAAACCTCTTGAATTTCATTCACCAAGTACTCTTGTACGGCGGTTGGACCTTCAATAGCGAGGATATCTGCAGGAGTTACGGCACCATCAGAAAGCGACATACCGGCCTTCACAAAGTCATTCTCCTGAACAAGGATGTGTTTCGACAATGGAATGAGGTATTTCTTCTTCTCTCCGGTTTTTGACTCAACGATGATCTCACGATTACCACGTTTGATTTTACCGTAGCTCACGATACCATCGATTTCAGAAACAACTGCTGGGTTAGACGGGTTACGTGCTTCGAAAAGCTCAGTAACACGTGGCAGCCCCCCGGTAATATCTCCAGACTTACCTGCAAGACGTGGAATCTTAGCGATAATCGCTCCAGAACCTAAAGTATCTCCTTCCTTCACAGCGATGTGAGATCCAACAGGTACAGAGTATGTTCTGATCAACTCCCCTTTACCATCTACAATATTAATCGCAGGGTTCTTCTTTTTGTCTTTGGTTTCAGTGATCACCATCTCACGGAATCCTGTTTGTTCATCGAGCTCTTCTCGGAAGGTCACCCCTTCTTCGACGTGCTCAAACTTAACAATACCCTCGATCTCATTGATGATTACCGAGTTATATGGATCCCACGTACAAATCACATCTCCCTTCTTGATCTTCTTCCCATTCTTTGCCATCAACAATGATCCGTAAGGCAAAATATTCGTGTTCAACACGATTCCTGAACCGGGCTCAACAACTTTCATTTCAGCTGAACGCGAAACAACAATTGCTTGCAAGGTTCCATCCTCGAGCACACGGTCTACAACACGGAGGTCTTCAATCTCAAGAACACCGTCTTGTTTCGCTACCATGCTGTTTTCATCCGCAATGTTTGCCGCTGTACCCCCTACGTGGAAAGTACGAAGCGTCAACTGCGTTCCAGGCTCACCGATAGACTGTGCTGCAATTACACCCACAGCTTCACCAGCTTGAACCATTCGTCCACTAGGAAGAGAACGACCGTAGCATTTAGCGCAAACTCCTTGTTTTGACTCACAGGTCAATACCGAACGAATTTCCACCTCTTCAATGCCTTGAGCTTCTATGGCAGCAGCTTGATCTTCGCGGATCTCCTCACCTGCTTCAACGATCATTTCACCGTTTTCAGGATTCAGAACATCGTGCACACTCACACGACCCAAAATTCGGTCGTAAAGGCTTTCCACTACTTCATCGCTTTTCTTCAAAGCAGTAGCTACGATTCCTCTTAAGGTTCCGCAATCTTCCTCTTGGATAATCACATCCTGAGCAACATCCACCAAACGACGTGTCAAGTAACCCGCATCTGCCGTTTTCAAAGCGGTATCTGCAAGACCTTTACGCGCACCGTGCGTAGAAATGAAGTACTCAAGAATCGACAATCCTTCTTTAAAGTTCGAAAGAATTGGGTTTTCGATAATGTCCTGACCTCCAGTAGCCGAAGATTTTTGTGGCTTGGCCATCAATCCACGCATACCTGAGAGCTGACGAATTTGCTCTTTCGATCCACGGGCACCGGAGTGGTACATCATGTAAATCGAGTTGAACCCTTGACGATCTGTTTCCAAACGATCCATCAAAATGTTCGTCAAACGAGAGTTGGTGTGCGTCCAAATATCAATGATTTGGTTGTATCGCTCGTTGTTGGTAATGAGACCCATGTTGTAGTTCCCCATTACTTCAGCTACTTTATTTGCAGCTTCTCCAACCAACTTCTCTTTTTCTGGTGGAATGATAACGTCATTCAAATTGAATGAAAGACCACCTTTGAATGCCATGGTATATCCAAGCGTCTTGATGTCATCCAAGAACTGAACCGTTCTCGGAACACCCACCACTTTCAAGATCTCACCAATGATGTCACGAAGTGCTTTCTTGGTCAACAATTTGTCAATGTATCCCGCCTCTTTCGGTACAAGCTCGTTGAAGAGCACTCGACCGGTAGTGGTTTCAACCATTGAGCTGTTGCCCGCTGCATCCTCCCATCTCACTTTGATGTGAGCATGAAGTGCTAAGCGACCCTCATTGTAGGCAATTTTCACCTCTTCTGGTGAGTAGTATGTTTTTCCTTCTCCTTTAACAGGCTCTTCTTTTGTACCTACTTTACCTTTAGTAATGTAGTAAAGACCGAGTACCATATCCTGTGAAGGAACGGTAATTGGTGCACCGTTAGCCGGGTTGAGGATGTTATGTGAAGCAAGCATCAACAATTGCGCTTCCAAAATTGCGGCACTACCTAGTGGCAAGTGTACCGCCATTTGATCCCCATCGAAATCGGCGTTGAATGCCGTACATGCAAGTGGGTGCAGTTGAATCGCTTTTCCTTCGATCAATTTCGGTTGGAAAGCTTGGATACCTAAACGGTGAAGCGTTGGTGCACGGTTGAGGAGTACTGGGTGACTCTTCAATACGTTTTCCAAAATATCCCAAACCACAGGCTCTTTGCGGTCAACAATTTTCTTCGCTGATTTTACTGTCTTTACAATTCCACGCTCAATCATCTTGCGAATGATGAAGGGCTTGTAAAGTTCAGCTGCCATGTTTTTAGGCAAACCACACTCATGGAGTTTCAAGTCTGGACCAACAACGATCACCGAACGCGCTGAATAATCAACACGCTTACCGAGGAGGTTTTGACGGAAACGACCTTGCTTCCCTTTCAATGAATCAGAAAGCGATTTCAATGGTCGGTTTGACTCCGTTTTCACTGCGCTTGATTTTCTCGAGTTGTCGAACAAAGAATCGACTGCTTCTTGGAGCATTCTTTTCTCGTTACGCAAGATCACCTCAGGGGCTTTGATCTCGATCAATCTTTTCAATCGGTTGTTACGAATGATCACACGGCGGTAGAGGTCGTTCAAATCGGAAGTAGCGAAACGGCCACCATCCAATGGCACCAAAGGACGTAGCTCTGGTGGAATTACCGGAACCACTTTGATGATCATCCATTCTGGGTTGTTGTTGATACGCTCGTTGGCATCACGCAAAGCCTCAACCACCTGAAGACGTTTCAAAGCCTCGTTCTTACGCTGCTGAGATGTTTCGGTGTTGGCTTGGTGACGAAGGCTGTATGACAATTCTGCCAAATCCAAGTTTTGCAACAAATCGTGCAAAGCCTCGGCCCCCATTTTTGCAGAGAACTTGTTTGGATCTTTATCGTCCAAATACTGGTTTTCCTTTGGAAGGGTATCCAAAATATCGAGGTACTCTTCTTCCGTCAAATAGTCCATTACCTCCAAAGGCTCGCCTTCTTTGTTTACTGCACCACCGGGGTTGATCACCACGTAGCGCTCGTAATAGATAATTTGATCCAATTTCTTGGTAGGAAGACCTAGCAAGTAACCGATTTTGTTGGGCAAGGACTTGAAGTACCAAATGTGTGCAACAGGAACAACCAATTGGATGTGTCCCATACGCTCACGACGTACTTTTTTCTCCGTTACCTCAACACCACATCGGTCACAAACAATCCCCTTGTAGCGGATTCTTTTGTATTTACCACAATGGCATTCGTAGTCTTTTACAGGACCGAAAATTCGCTCACAGAACAAACCGTCACGTTCGGGTTTGTAGGTTCTGTAATTGATGGTCTCTGGTTTCAAGACCTCTCCATGTGAGCTCTCTAGGATTGATTCCGGAGAAGCCAAGGAGATGGTGATTTTATTAAAATCACTTCTGTATTTCTGATTGCGTTTCTGAGCCATATTGCGCAATATTTCTTTTTTAATTAACGGTATCGAATAACTTAGTCGAGGGAGATGCTCAAACCGAGTCCTTTCAACTCGTGCATCAATACATTAAAGGATTCTGGAATACCTGGTGTAGGCATGTTTTCTCCTTTAACGATGGCCTCATAAGCTTTCGCTCTACCAATAACGTCATCCGACTTAACAGTGAGAATTTCTTGAAGGATGTTCGATGCACCATAGGCTTCGAGCGCCCAAACCTCCATCTCTCCAAAACGCTGACCACCAAACTGGGCCTTACCACCAAGCGGTTGCTGCGTAATGAGTGAGTATGGTCCGATAGAACGGGCGTGCATCTTATCATCAACCATGTGACTCAATTTGAGCATGTAGATCACACCAACGGTTGCGGGTTGATCGAAACGCTCTCCAGTGCCACCGTCGTACAAGTAAGTTACTCCATACTCAGGAACATTTGCTTCTGCGGTATATTGGTTGATTTGGTCGATGCTTGCTCCGTCGAAAATCGGCGTCGCGAACTTCTTGTCCAGATTCACACCAGCCCATCCGAGCACAGTTTCATAAATCTGACCCAAGTTCATCCGTGAAGGTACCCCAAGTGGGTTCAACACGATATCTACTGTTGTTCCGTCTTCCAAGTAAGGCATGTCCTCATCACGAACAATTTTCGCAACGATTCCTTTATTTCCGTGACGACCCGCCATCTTATCTCCCACTTTCAACTTACGTTTCTGCGCGATGTAGACTTTGGCCAATTTGATGATTCCTGCAGGAAGTTCATCTCCTACGGTAATTTGGAATTTCTTACGCTTATAAACTCCGAGGATGTCGTTGTACTTCAAGTTGTAATTGTGAATCACACGCTTCACCAAAGCATTTTGGTCTTCATCTCTCGTCCATCCTTCTGAATTGATGATGCTGTAATCCAACGATTGAAGTGCTTTCTGAGTGAACTTCACTCCCTTCTTGATTTGAACCTCTTTGTAGTAGTTAAATACTCCTTGGGAAGTTTTTCCTCCTACCAACTTCATCAATTTCTCGATCAAGATTTTCTTCAACTCGCCAGCTTCCTTGTCAAACTCCTTATCGATTGCCTCGATGAGTGCCTTGTCTGAAGCTTTTGACTTACGGTCCTTAATCGCTCGAGAGAATAGTTTCTTATCGATCACTGTTCCTCGTGATGAAGGAGATACCTTCAAAGAAGCATCTTTTACATCACCTGCCTTATCTCCAAAGATGGCGCGAAGGAGTTTTTCTTCCGGACTTGGGTCGGTTTCCCCTTTCGGAGTAATCTTACCAATGAGGATATCGCCTTCTGTTACCTCTGCCCCAACACGGATCAAACCGTTTTCATCGAGGTCTTTGGTGGCTTCTTCACTTACGTTAGGAATATCCGCAGTCAACTCTTCTTGTCCACGTTTCGTATCTCTTACTTCAAGTACATATTCATTCACGTGGATCGAAGTAAAGATATCTTCACGCACTACACGCTCAGAAATCACGATCGCATCCTCAAAGTTATATCCTTTCCAAGGCATGAATGCCACCTTGAGGTTTTGCCCCAAGGCAAGTTCTCCTTTTTGTGTTCCGTACCCTTCTACAAGTACATCTCCCTTCGTCACACGCATTCCCACCGATACAATTGGCTTCAAGTTGATACATGTACCTTGGTTTGTTCGTGCAAACTTGGTAATGTTGTAAACTTTCACATCGCTATTAAAGCTCACCAACTCATCGTTTTCATCGCGGTTGTACTTGATGTGGATTTCACGAGCGTCAACGTACTCGATTACCCCGTCACCTTCTGCGGTCAAGAGCACACGAGAATCTTTCGCAATTCTACCTTCCAAACCTGTTCCGACTACTGGTGAATTAGGTACCATCAATGGCACAGCCTGACGCATCATGTTCGATCCCATCAATGCACGGTTCGCATCATCATGCTCCAAGAACGGAATAGAAGATGCCGCAATGGATGCAATTTGGTTAGGAGCAACGTCCATGTAAGAAACTTGTCCTGGTGCAACCACTGGGAAGTCACCTTCCAAACGTGCTTTTACCGTTTCGGTAATGAAGTTTCCTTTATCATCGATTTGAGCGTTCGCCTGAGCGATCATGCTCGCATCTTCTTCCTCTGCACTCATGAAAGTAACAGAGTCATCGCCCAATTGCGCTTGTCCGTCAGTTACCTTACGATAAGGTGTTTCGATGAAACCGAGTCGGTTCACCTTCGCAAATACACAAAGCGAAGAAATCAAACCAATGTTTGGTCCTTCAGGTGTTTCAATGGTACAAAGACGACCGTAGTGGGTGTAGTGAACGTCACGCACCTCAAAACCGGCACGCTCACGGGAAAGACCACCTGGTCCGAGTGCCGAAACACGTCGTTTGTGGGTCACCTCAGAAAGCGGGTTGGTTTGATCCATGAATTGAGACAGCTGGTTGGTACCAAAGAAGGAGTTGATCACCGACGAAAGGGTTTTCGCATTGATCAAATCCGTAGGGGTAAACACCTCGTTATCTCTAACGTTCATACGTTCACGGATGGTTCTTGCCATACGTGCAAGACCTACACCAAACTGGTTGTGCAATTGTTCACCTACCGTACGCACACGTCGGTTAGAAAGGTGGTCAATATCATCCACATCCGCGTTTGAATTCACCAAATCGATCAAGTACTTGATGATGAGAATCATGTCCTCACGCGTCAAAGTGCGTTGATCCATGGCCACATCGTGACCGAGTTTTCTGTTAATTCTGAAACGTCCTACTTCACCGAGGTCATAACGTTGCTCAGAGAAGAAGAGTTTGTCAATTACTCCACGCGCTGTTTCCATGTCTGGCGGCTCAGCGTTTCTCAGTTGACGGTAGATGTGTTCTACAGCTTCTTTTTCTGAGTTAGAAGTATCTTTTTGAAGCGTATTGTAAATGATGGTGTAATCTGCCGCATTGATGTCCTCTTTGTGGAGGATGATCGTTTTTGCGCCTGATTCCAAAATCAGTTCTACATGTTCTTTTTCGATGATGGTCTCACGATCGATCATCACCTCGTTACGTTCGATGGAAACCACCTCACCGGTATCTTCATCTACGAAGTCTTCGATCCATGTTTTGAGCACACGTGCAGCGAGGCGGCGACCGATGGTTTTCTTCAAACCGGTTTTAGAGACCTTCACTTCATCAGCGAGGTCAAAAATCCCGAGAATATCTTTATCGCTCTCGAAACCGATCGCTCGGAGGAGCGTGGTTACAGGCAATTTCTTTTTTCTATCAATATAGGCATACATGACACTGTTGATGTCTGTAGCAAATTCGATCCAAGATCCTTTGAAAGGAATGATTCTAGCCGAGTAGAGTTTGGTACCGTTTGCGTGACGGCTTTGGCCGAAGAACACACCTGGACTTCTGTGAAGTTGGTTAACGATAACTCTTTCAGCACCGTTGATGGCGAAAGAACCGCGAGGGGTCATGTACGGGATGGTACCGAGGTACACATCTTGTACGATTGTTTCGAAATCCTCGTGTTCAGGATCTGTACAGTACAATTTCAGTTTCGCTTTGAGCGGAACGCTGTATGTCAGACCTCTTTCCAAACACTCTTCAATCGAATACCTTGGAGGATCGATGAAGTAGTCCAGAAATTCGAGAACGAACTGGTTACGGGTATCCGTAATGGGGAAGTTCTCGCTGAATACTTTATAAAGACCTTCATCTTGACGATCTTCAGGATTTGTCTCGAGTTGAAAAAACTCTTGAAACGACTTCAACTGCACTTCGAGGAAGTCAGGGTAGTCGTATTGATTTTTGGTAGATGCGAAATTAATTCGTTCTGCCTTTTTTACATCTGTTACCGAAGCCATAGGAAAATCACGGGTCAAGTGTACAACAAACTAAGAGGTGTGCAGGTAAATAAAGATACAAAAAGGTTTAGGTCTTGACCTGCGGCCCGACCTAAACCTTGAAAGTCAGATATGTGAGGGCTTACTTAACCTCAACTTCTGCTCCTGCTTCTTCAAGTTGTGATTTCAATGAGTCAGCCTCATCTT
This sequence comes from uncultured Comamonadaceae bacterium, assembly GCA_964649515.1. GTDB lineage: Bacteria > Bacteroidota > Bacteroidia > Flavobacteriales_D > Sanyastnellaceae > CALKGK01. The sequence continues at coordinate 31,798 of CAZYPV010000032.1, forward strand.
TAGGTACACCTTCCTTGATTGGCGCTGGAGCGCTATCTACGATCTCTTTTGCTTCTTTGAGTCCCAAACCGGTCAATTCCTTAACCAATTTCACAACTGCTAGTTTCGCACCACCAGCTGCTTTAAGGATTACATCGAACTCAGTTTGTGCATCACCGCCGTCAGCGTCGCCGCCTCCAGCACCTGGTGCTGCAACCACTGCTGCAGCAGCAGCTGGTTCAATTCCGTAATCGTTTTTGAGGATCTCTGCGAGCTCGTTTACGTCTTTTACTGTAAGGTTTACAAGCTCTTCAGCCATAGCTTTCAAATCCGCCATTTTATGAAGTTTTATTTAGATTCTAAAAAATTAATTTACTTATTATGCTTCACGCTCTTGGAGCGTTTTTACCAAACCTGCGATGGTGTTTCCTCCAGACTTAAGCGCGGAGATAACGTTCTTCGCTGGAGATTGGAGTAATCCAATAACCTCGCCAAGTACTTCTTCTTTGCTCTTAATGTTGGCTAACGCCTCGAGTTGGTCGTTTCCGATGAAGCAAGCTTCTTCGACATAAGCCGCTTTGAGAATAGGTCTTTCGCTTTTGAACTTCTTTCTGAAGCCCTGGATAAGCTTTGCAGGTACATTCCCCGTTGATGCAGTCATCATTGAAGTTTGTCCAGACAAAGTTTCTGTAAGCGGTCCGAAATTCTTGTCTTCCATTCGCTCGATGGCGATGCGCAACAAGGTATTTTTTACCACTTTAACAGAGATATCATTTTTAAAGCATTCCCGTCTCAGTAAGCTTGTCTTTTCAGCGTCGAGTTCCGATGTATCTGCAAGATAGACTACGTCATGGTTTGCAAGTACTTCAGAGATCTCCGCTATTTGTTGTTCTTTTTCTGCACGTGTCATACGTTCTCAGGTTTTAAACAGCGCTTACGCAGTCACTGATTTGGGTTCAACTCTAACTCCAGGACCCATCGTAGTACTCAAAGAGATACTTTTGATATACGTCCCTTTTGCAGCAGCAGGCTTCAATTTCATCAAGGTAGAAATCAATTCTGAAGCATTCTCTTTCAATTTTACTGCATCAAAAGATGCCTTTCCAACTGAAGCGTGAATGATTCCATACTTATCTACTTTGAAATCGATTTTACCTGCTTTCACATCGCTTACCGCTTTCGCCACATCCATAGTTACTGTTCCCGATTTCGGGTTGGGCATCAATCCACGAGGACCCAAAACGCGTCCTAGCGCACCAACTTTCCCCATCACATTGGGTGTGGTAATAATTACATCAATATCGGTCCATCCGCCCTTGATTTTCGTCAGATACTCATCCAATCCAACATGATCGGCTCCTGCAGCTTTCGCTTCTTCCTCTTTGTCAGGCGTGCAAAGCACCAAAACGCGAACGTCTTTACCTGTTCCGTGAGGAAGTGACACGATGCCACGAACCATCTGGTTAGATTTTCTGGGGTCTACTCCAAGGCGGACTGCGATGTCAACAGACGCATCGAACTTGGTCGTCGTTAATTCACGAACGAGTTCAGCGGCTTCTGTAAGAGCGTATGACTTTGTTTCGTCATACTTCTCCATCACCGTCTTTCTTTTTTTAGTAATTCTTCCCATTGTTTAAATAATTATCCGACTTAAGAACGGTCACCTTCGATTAAGACACCCATGCTTCGTGCGGTTCCTGCAATCATATTCATTGCTGAATCCACGGTGAAGCAATTCAAATCCGGCATCTTGTCTTCTGCGATTGCTTTCACTTGATCCCAAGTGATTGTAGCAACCTTAGTACGGTTCGATTCAGACGAACCCTTCTTCAACTTTGCTGCTTCCAAAATTTGGACTGCAGCAGGTGGGGTTTTGATGACAAAGTCAAACGATTTATCACTGAAAACAGTAATTACAACCGGGAGAACTTTACCTGCCCTATCTTGGGTTCTAGCATTAAACTGCTTACAGAACTCCATGATATTGACTCCCTTCGCACCGAGTGCCGGTCCGACTGGAGGTGAAGGATTTGCCGCACCACCGCGTACTTGCAGTTTGATTAGTCCAGCTACTTCTTTTGCCATTGGCTATTTATATTAGTTAGATGTTTTGTACAGGGGAAGCTATTATAACCTTTTCAGGCGTAGTACGTCTGCATCTAGTAAATCCGTGATTTAACTTTCTTTTTCCACTTGAAGGTATCCGAGCTCTACTGGTGTTTTTCTTCCAAAGATTTTCACCATTACTTTGAGCTTTCGTTTCTCTTCATTTATCTCTTCAATCGTACCGTTGAATCCGTTGAACGGACCATCGATCACTTTGATGGTTTCTCCAACGATGAACGGTATGTTCAACTCTTCATCTGTTTCAGCCAACTCATCCACTTTTCCGAGGATTCTGTTCACTTCACTCATTCTCAATGGAACGGGATCTCCACCTTTTTCGGCACCGAGGAAACCAATCACATTGTTGATCCCTTTGATCACGTGAGGCACCTCTCCGATCATCGCTAATTCAATCAGGACGTATCCTGGGAAGAAGCTGCGTTCTTTGCTTACCTTCTTTCCGTTACGGATTTGGTAAACTTTCTCCATAGGAATCAACACTTGACCAACGAAATCCTGCAAACCTAGGGCTGCGATTTCACTTTCAATGTATTCCTTTACTTTCTTTTCCTTACCACTGATGGCACGCACTACGTACCATTTTTTTTCGTATTCCGCCATGGAGAAACTCGTCTTTAATTAAGCGCTTGATAGATAAATCCGATTACGCCTTTCCACCATCCGCCTTCTGCATCTGCGTTTTGTACTCCGAACACATAGTCCATCAACCAAACCAAGCCAGCAATAATGAGCGACGCAATGAACACTAAAATGGCACTTTCACGAATCTCCGCCCAAGTTGGCCAAGTTACCTTGTGCACCAACTCTTGGTATGATTCTTCAACATATTTAGCAATACTTGCCATAATCTTTTCTTTAGCACGGGTGGCAGGACTCGAACCTACAGCCAATGGTTTTGGAGACCACTACTCTACCAATTGAGCTACACCCGTAAATATGGGAAGAAGGTCACTTAAAACTAAGCACCTTCTTCCCGTCAAATTATTTCGGACTGATTTTCGTTAATTACTTAACTACTTCAGTTACCTGACCTGCACCTACGGTACGTCCACCTTCACGGATTGCGAAACGAAGACCTTTATCCATAGCTACGGGAACGATCAATTTAACATTGATGGAAACGTTGTCACCAGGCATAACCATTTCACGACCAGCTTCCAATTCGATCTCTCCAGTTACGTCAGTCGTACGGAAGTAGAATTGTGGACGGTATTTGTT
>CAZYPV010000033.1:0-7979 GCA_964649515.1 uncultured Comamonadaceae bacterium
AAAGGATAGCTTCTTCATGAACCTATCCTTTCGATGTTGTGGGAGATACTGGATTACTTCCTCCGGTCGTGAAGAAGTTCGAACCAGTGACCCTCCCGACTGTGGTCGGGATGCTCTGAACCAACCGTATTTGGTGGAGGTTCAGTTTGGAGCAAAAAAAAAGGATAGCTTCTTCATGAACCTATCCTTTCGATGTTGTGGGAGATACTGGATTCGAACCAGTGACCCTCTGCTTGTAAGGCAGATGCTCTGAACCAACTGAGCTAATCTCCCAATATTGTTACTCTGCGGCTAGTGACTCTCCCGACGGTAGTCGGGATGCTCTGAACCAACTGAGCTAATCTCCCAATATTGTTACTCTGCGGCTAGTGACTCTCCCGACGGTAGTCGGGATGCTCTGAACCAACTGAGCTAATCTCCCAATATTGTTGATCTGAACTAACTTAGTTCAACTCTGAAATCTTTATTTCTCAAAGCCCTATCGCTTTAGGGAGTGCAAATATAGAGGAAAAAATATTCAGTGCAAGTCTTGGCGAAAAAAAAATCAAAATTCTTTGTCGTTTCTTTGGTGGATGAACCGAGGAGTGGAATTTTTGAAATACATGCTGGCGGCAAGAAATGAACATGGCCTCCATTCGCCCTTTCTCTTTGAGTTGTATTGTGAGGTGTTCAAATCACCAAAAGAGTACTATTGTTTTGAACAACTTGAGAAGGAACGAAAGGCCCTTTATTCAGATCATAGCCTGATCCATGTAAGTGATTTTGGTGCAGGATCGAGCTATGGTTCAGGTGAGAAGCGGAGGGTAAATAAGATCGCAAAACAGTCCCTCAAATCACGAAAATATGCCCAATTGCTCTTTCGTTTAGCGCTTCACACTAAAGCTGAGAAAGTGCTGGAAATGGGGACTTCTCTCGGACTAACAACAAGTTATTTTGCATTGAGCAACAAGGAATGTAAAGTAACGACTATTGAAGCTTGTCCAAATATTCATCAAAAGGCCACGCAATTGTTCAAACGCTTGAACCTGGAGAATATTCAAGCCAAGTTGGGACAATTTAAAGCGGTCTTGCCCGATCTCGATGATCAGTTTGACTTCGTATTTATCGATGGACACCACGATGGTACAGCTTGTCTCAACTACTTGGAACAGGTCAAATCAAAACTCAATCCGAAGGGAGCTGTAGTTGTGGTGGATGATATTCGCTGGAGCGCAGGGATGAATAATGCCTGGAAAACAATGTTGGAGGATGCTTACTTTCAAGTGAAGTTGGATGTTTTTGAACTAGGTATTTTGATTTTCAGACCACAACAGGCTCCTTCTCGACACATTTTAAGGTATTAAGTCCCTTTTAACTTTTCATTAAGCCTTGAATTCACTCCGTTTGCGTAGATTAGTCCAACCAAAAAACGAAACAATGAAAAAAATACTCCTCTTTATCATGCTCCTTGCTCCAATGATGACTTTCGCTCAGAAAGATGCACAAGGCGGACTTAGCAAGGGAGATGCATCTGAAAACACTTCAGAGATTTATCTGACCATGTCGCTCACAGAATATCAAGGACAGATCAATGTCAAATTGGATTTTGGAAAAGTGATTACCCAAATTGTAGCAGATAAAATGTTGCTTCTCGACATCGAAGAGTTGAGAAAGATGAGATTCGATAATGTGATCGAAGCCATGAATACTCTTGCGTCTTATGGATGGGAACTCGAAGAGACTTACGATGTTGAAACTCGAACGGGTGCATTGACTTTTCTCGTTTTCTCCAAAGAAGTAAAAAGATTGAAAAAACTATCTCCAGACAAAGGCACGAGTCCCTCAATGCAGAGCAAGGGTGGTAAAAAGCCAGCCAAAAAATAGAACGAGATTTCAAAAGCAATTCAAGCCCTCCGCGTTTCGTGTGAGGGCTTTTTTCTGCGTGAGAAGTGCGTATTCTCCTTACCTTTGAAGAATGAACACCGCGAGCAATTCGAAGCATAAACGTACCAAGATCATATTCACCTTGTTGGCGGTATATGTACTGTTTCAGTTGATTTGGTGGACCTTCCACTTGGTTGATTTGCACGGTCAATTGTTCGAAATGGAGTCTCAGCTAGCTATAAAAGACGCTCAGGGTGAAGTACTGCATCGCTACTCCAAAAAAGTCACGATGATCGTTGGTGAAGGAGTTGTCTTCATTGCATTGCTGGCGCTAGGAATATGGCGTATTCGACAAAACTTGAAGAAGGAGGAATTGCTCCAACGACAGGAAAAAAACTTTATTCTAGCCATCACACATGAACTTAAAACCCCTGTGGCTTCAATCCGTTTGATGATGGATACCATGAAAAAGCGGGTGCTCCCTAGAGAAAAACAAGTCGAATTTCTCGATGATGCAAGTAATGAGACCGAAAGACTAGAACAATTGGTGGAAAATATTCTCGTGTCTACCCGACTAGAGCAAGATCAGTTTTTTGGTCATTTCGAAGAACTGGATTTCGGCCAACTTGTGCGTGGAATCATCGATGGACGGAAAAAGCTATTCAATAAATCACATCGTGTTGAGTTGGACTTGGACCAAGGAATAGTGATGGAAGCGGACCGTATGAGCCTTGAATTAATGGTGAGCAACCTCTACGAGAATGCAGTAAAGTACGGAGGTGATGAACCCAGAGTAAGCATATCTTTGAAGCGTATCGCAGGGAAAATCAACTTGCAAGTGGCTGATGAAGGTCCGGGTATTCCACCAGAAGAACAAGATCTCGTTTTTCGCAAATTCTACCGCTCGGGAAATGAAGATACTCGAGCTACTAAAGGGACCGGTATTGGTTTGTACATGGTGAAACAGATAGCAAAACTGCACCGCGCAAGACTGATCTTGTCGCAAAATCAGCCTCAAGGGGCCATTTTTGAAATTCAATTTCCAACATATGACTAAGGCATCGAAAGTAGGACTCATCATTCTAGACGGGTGGGGGCAAGGAGCTCCGGGTAAACAGAATGCAATTGACCAAGCCAATACGCCGCACTTTGATCGTTTAATCCAAACCTACCCGAATGCGAGTTTGCTCACTGATGGAGAACACGTTGGTCTACCCGCCGGGCAAATGGGCAACTCAGAGGTAGGACACATGAATATTGGTGCAGGAAGAATAGTTTACCAAGACCTCCTAAGGATTGACCGAGCGATTGCCTCAGGTGAGTTTTTCGAAAATGCCGCATTGAATCACCTTCTGGATAAGGCAAAAGATGCTCAGCAACAGGTTCATTTTATGGGATTGGTGTCTGAAGGCGGAGTTCATTCACAACAAGCACATTTAAATGCGCTCTTGGACTTTGCCGCTAAAAAAGGGATCAAAAAATTAGCGGTGCACGCGTTTACCGACGGAAGAGACTGCGATCCCAATTCAGGGTTGGACTCCATTCTAGCACTAGAGAAAAAACTCGAAGATACAGGCGGGGTGCTCGCTTCAGTACACGGTCGATACTTTGCTATGGATCGAGATTTGCGTTGGGAACGGATTTCAAAATCTTACCAGGTTATGGTGAATGGTCTGGGACCTAACAGCGTGTCGGCTTCAGAGGTCGTTCGGAAAGCTTACAATGGCGGTACAACAGATGAGTTCATTGAACCGCATGTCATTACGGATGATGAAGGACAAGCTTTGGCGCAAATTCAAGAGGGTGACTTGGTGATATGTTTTAATTTTAGAACAGACCGTTGCCGTCAAATTACTCGCGCTTTAACACAAGAGGACCTTCCAGAGTTTGGAATGAAAAAACTTGAGGTCAATTATGCTACCATGACCAATTACGACGCTTCATTTAGCGGTGTAACGGTGTTGTATGATAAAGACCAATTGAAAGATACTTTGGGAGAAACCATCAGTGTCGCTGGTAAACGTCAGCTCAGAATGGCGGAAACCGAGAAATACCCACACGTCACTTTCTTCTTCAATGGAGGAAGAGAAACCCCATTTGAAGGTGAAGCAAGGTTGATGGCCAACAGCCCGAAGGTGGCTACTTACGACCTTCAACCCGAAATGAGTGCGCAAGAATTGGTGGATTTAATTGTTCCTCAAATCGAACAAGAAGCCATGGATTTCTTCTGCCTGAATTTTGCCAACCCAGATATGGTGGGACATACGGGTGTTTTTGATGCTGTGGTGAGAGCGGTAGAGTTTACCGACCATTGCCTCGATCAAGTGGTCCAAACGGCACTCAAGCACGCTTACAGTTTGATCATTATTGCAGATCACGGTAACGCCGATGTGGCTTTGAACCCCGATGGAAGTGCCAATACTGCGCACACCACCAACCCAGTGCCCATCATTGTTTTGGACGAAGATGTGAAACAAGTCCAATCGGGAGTTTTGGCTGACGTTGCGCCTACCGTGCTGAAGTTGATGGGAATTGAGCAACCAGCGGCCATGACGGGGAAAGCCCTCATCTAAAATAAATAGTCGAGAGTAAAACAAAAAATCCCAAGTCGGAGCATTCAGCCTCCAACTTGGGATTTTTTCATTCAGCAATGTGTGCTTAAGGTTTTCTCAGAATAGTTACTTCACCAGAGAACTCTTCACCATCAGATCTGCGGTAGATATAGTAGTAGGTTCCTTCGGCCAATTCATCCCCATTTTGGCTTAACCCTCGCCAGTTGTTTCTGTAATTGGAATCTTCATACACCAAATTCCCCCAGCGGTTGAAGACCAAAAGTTCTGAATTTGGGAAGCCTTCGATTCCTTCAATCACAAAAGTGTTGTTGAGGTCATTTCCGTCTCCGGGGGTAAAGACGTTCGGAATTCGTGTGTCACATCCTACAACATTGATTTCGACGAGGCCAGTTTCATTGCATTCATCAACAATTCCAACGTAGTACAAGGCGGGTTCACTAAAGGTGAAAGATCCGTTGGTGTTGGTGTAGATGGTCGTATCAGTTGGTTCCAGTTGATTCAAGTCCAACCAGGTAGAAATCGAATACGTGTACTCCGGACTCCCGCCAGAAGCGAGTTGAAGCGAAGGTGCACCAATACAAATCTGCATACTGTCCACCACAATAAAAGGTTCTGGAACAACCACCATAAAACTGTCGGCTACTTCTGAAAGACAAAAATCAATCACATCCACACTCACCATCCCAGCATCATCAGAGTTGATGTTGTTGGTGGCGTTACTGTCTCCAGTACTCCAAGTGTAGGTGAAGGGAGCAAACCCATCATTGGGTGTAGCATTTACATTCACGCTTTCTCCATTACAAAGGAATAGTGGATCTGCAAGGTCCAAAGTAGGGTCGGTGTAGTTCACAATGTTTAGAGTTTGAGTCACCAAGGCTACATCGCCACAAGCATTGACGTAATCATATGAAATAATCACGGTTTCGGTGTCTTCATCGATGTCATCGCTAATTGAAACCACTGGAATCGTCAATTGTAACTCTCCTTCCGGGAAGGTATACGTACTTGCAAGTTCTTCATAGTCCACTCCATTCTCAGCGGTTCCTTCAAGAATAATTTGAATTTCGTCTGGCACTTCCAAATTCGGACGTGCAATGGTCAAAACTCCCTCAAAACATCCTTCAAGGATACTGTTCGTGGGAAAGTTTGGTGGAGCATTTGGTACATCAACTGAAATGGAGCCTGGACTTGTGAAGCTATCTGCTTCAAGAAAAACAGCGGAATCAAAAGCGGTGTCTCCAGCATCGGCGATGGCAATTTTAATGTGATAGGTTTCTCCGCACTGAACAGATGCTGCGGCGGTAAGCACAACGGTGAGTCCATCAAATTGGGTAGAACTCGCATCACCATTATTTTCATTATCGATATAAAAAGCTGCATTGAGATCCCAGTCTGGGCTCACTTGGGCACATTGATCTTCAAAGCCAAAGTCACCAACGGTTCCGTTGTTCACTGTGTTAATCGTTACCGGAATATCTGTATCTGGGATCAAGGCCAAGTTCACTGCATTGTCTGAGAAAGGTCCGTTAATTCCGGGCCCGGACAAGAAGAATCCGAAAGCATCATTCACACTTCCACAAACATATTCATTGTACTCTTCTGAGGAGAACACATAACGGAAAACCAGAGAATCGCCATTTGGGATAAAATCAAATTCCAAAACAGCTGCATCATTGGTGTCAAAAGTGGAAAGCTGATCAAGATCTGGGTCGTTTACCCCAAAATTTCCACCGCCAAGCCCAGTGCCCCCGCCGTTATTCGGACCAACACCCACTGCAATGTCTCCTGTGGCTAATGTCACTCCACTGGCCAATCCAATGTTGGAGTTCTCACTATTGAAAGACCCAATTTGGTTGGCGTCTCCTGAAAATGTAATGTTAGAAACCTCAACTCCACCTCCTAAAAGAATGTCTTCAACTGCCTGTTCTGCAGTAACGGTGTTGTCTACGACCAATTGGGCGCTAAGGCCGAAAGGAAGAAGGAAAGTGAGGATAACGAGCGCTTTTTTGAACATAATATGGTTGTGTACGTTGTCGATAAAAGTAAGCATTTATTGCCGTTCAGTTTGTGTTTGATGCTGATTAAGGCAGATAAGTTGCTTCGATCAGCAAAAGAAATTAGTTTTTTTTAGCGACGAAAGTGGATGGCACACTTCTCATGCTCAATGAGGAAAACTATCTTTGAGCCATGGCGTCGGAATTGATAAAGGTGAAAGACATCACCAAGGTTTACACGATCGGAGATCAAGTGGTGAATGCCCTTGCAGGTGTAGATTTGGTGATCAACAAGAACGAGTATGTAGCTCTAATGGGGCCTTCCGGTTCCGGGAAATCTACTTTGATGAACATGCTGGGATGCTTGGATACACCAACTTCCGGACAATATTGGTTGAACGGTACGGATGTAGCCAACATGACGGATGATCAATTGGCAGAAGTTCGAAACAAAGAAATTGGATTCGTTTTTCAAACCTTCAACCTTCTGCCAAGATACAGCTCTCTTGAAAATGTGACCCTACCGATGATTTATGGAGGAGCGAATAAATCAGACCGGGTAAAACGCGGTACACAGGTGTTGGAGCAAGTGGGACTTGGTGATCGGGTAGAACACAATCCAAACGAACTGAGCGGTGGTCAGCGCCAACGAGTAGCCGTTGCTCGAGCACTGGTCAATCAACCATCCATTATTCTAGCAGATGAGCCCACGGGGAACTTGGACACCAAAACCTCTCATGAGATCATGCATTTGTTCTCAGAAATTCACAAGAATGGGAATACCATCATCATCGTTACACACGAAGAAGATATCGCTGCACACGCTCATCGAATTGTTCGATTAAGGGACGGAAAAATTGAGTCTGACGAGCGAAATGAAAATCCCCTGATCGCATAAAAAAGAAGCGAGCAAAATGTCGTTTCTTTGCACTCTCATTCAGTAAAAAGAAGTTGAAGTGAAGTACGATCGTATAGCAACATTGCTCAGCAAATCTCAAGCGGGCCGACAAGTAACCATTTGCGGATGGGTTCGCACCTTTCGAAATGATCGCTTTTTAGCGGTGAACGATGGTTCTAGCGTTAGCAACCTGCAATTGGTTCTCGAAAAAGAAAATTTCGATGAAGGAACCCTGAAACTGCTCACCACGGGAGCTTCCATTACGGCAAAAGGACTCTTGGTAGAATCGCAAGGAAGCGGTCAAGAAACGGAGGTCGTGGTTGAACACTTGGAACTACTGGGTGCTGCGGATCCCGAGGAGTACCCCATGCAGATGAAAAGACACTCCATGGAATTCCTGAGAGAGAAAGCTCACCTTCGCTTCAGAACGAGCACTTTTGCCGCTGTTTTTAGAATTCGTCACGGAATGACTTTTGCCATTCACGAATACTTTCATAAAAATGGATTCTACGGCTTACATACTCCAATCATCACAGGCTCCGATGCTGAAGGTGCGGGGGAGATGTTCAAAGTGACCACCCTCGACCTGAACAATGTTCCAAAAACAGAAACAGGAGAGGTCAACTTTAAAGAAGACTTTTTTGCCAAGCC
>CAZYPV010000033.1:8079-34488 GCA_964649515.1 uncultured Comamonadaceae bacterium
AAATCCAAACCACAGGCAGAACGCAACGAGATGCCGCTGAGAGATCGTTTGAAATTTGTGGTAGAGAACCAATTCGAACGGGTGACTTACACCGAAGCCATCGATATTCTTCGCAATTCAAAACCCTTCAAAAAGAAGAAGTTTAAATACCCAGTAGAGTGGGGGATTGACCTCCAAAGTGAACATGAACGCTACTTGGTAGAGAAACACTTTAAAACACCGGTGATTCTATCGGATTACCCTGCAGGAATTAAGGCCTTCTATATGCGTCGCAACGATGACAACAAAACCGTTGCTGCCATGGATGTTCTCGTTCCGGGGATTGGAGAAATTATTGGAGGTAGTCAGCGAGAAGAACGCATGGACATCCTGCTCGAAAAGTGCGCAGAATTCAACATTCCGGAAGATCATGTTTGGTGGTACTTGGAGTTGAGAAAATTCGGTACTGCTCCTCACGCAGGTTTTGGTATGGGCTTTGAAAGGCTCATCATGTTTGTGACGGGAATGACGAATATTCGCGACGTTATTCCGTTCCCGAGAACACCCCAAAATGCAGAATTCTAAGTTAGCCACGGAAGTTTTGTCAATAAACTTTTGTGAATGCTCGAGAGGTCTCACCTCCGAATTCCGTACTTTGGACATATTGAAAGAGACTGAAGAGAATGCTTAAACAGACCCTACAACAGAAATTACTCCAGAAATTAAGTCCCCAGCAGATTCAGTTGATGAAACTGCTTCAGGTGCCTACCGTGGAATTGGAAATGCGCATCAAAGAAGAGTTGGAGGCGAACCCCGCCTTGGATGAAGGAAGAGAAGAGGAGGAGCGGGAGTATGAAGACGAGTATGAGAAGGAAGAACGGGAAGAGAAGGACGATGAGTTTGATATTAGCGATTACCTTTCCGATGATGAGACGCCTGATTACAAGACTTCAGTAAGCAATAAAGGTGCTGATGATGATGATAAGCACATCCCTATTGGAAGCGGAACTACCTTTCAAGAGGTGCTTTCAAGCCAGCTGAGCATGCGCCTTTTGGATGACAAACAACAGGTGATCGCCGAGAACATCATCGGGAATTTGGACGATTCGGGATATCTGCGTCGAGACCTCAAAGCCATTGTGAACGATATGGCTTTTTCTCAAAATGTGATGACCACGGTTGATGAACTGGAGGCGGTTTTGAAAATTGTTCAGGAACTCGATCCACCCGGTGTTGGTGCCCGGGATTTGAGAGAATGCCTCATCATCCAAATGAAGCGAAAAGAAAACCCAACGTGGAGTCAAGCACTGGCCATTATCGTGTTGGAAGATTACTTCGAAGAGTTCAGCAAAAAACACTACAGCAAAATCATTAAGAAGCTGGAGCTCGAAGATGAGCAAGACCTTAAAGAGGCTGTGGATGAGATCGTGAAGCTCAATCCAAAACCGGGGAATTCAATGAAGGAATCGAGCAAAACACTGCAACATGTGGTTCCCGACTTCCTCGTGAGTGTGGAGGATGACGAGTTAAAACTACAACTCAACCAAAGAAATGCTCCAGAGCTCAGGGTGAGCAAGCAATACAAAGAGATGCTCAAAGGATACAGTGCTGGCAAGCCCGATAAGCAGAGCAAAGAAGCCCTGATGTTCGTGAAGCAAAAAATCGACAGTGCTAAATGGTTCATTGACGCGATTAAACAACGTCAAAATACCCTTTTGGTAACGATGAAATCCATTCTAGAACACCAAGAGGCTTACTTCTTAACCGGCGATGAAACGAAACTGAAGCCGATGATTTTGAAGGACATCGCTGAAAAGGTGAACATGGATATTTCAACCATTTCAAGAGTGGCCAATAGCAAATATGTTCAGTCGCCTTATGGAACATTCCTGCTCAAGACCTTCTTCTCAGAATCATTGTCCACAGATTCAGGAGAAGAGGTGAGTACCCGAGAGGTTAAGAAAATTCTTGAGGATGCGATCGAAGCAGAAGACAAGAAAAAACCATTGACCGACGAGAAATTGGCTGCACTCTTGAAAGAGAAGGGGTACAACATTGCGCGAAGAACGGTGGCAAAATACCGCGAACAGTTAAACATTCCAGTAGCGAGAATGCGGAAAGAGCTGTGATGGACAGATTGGCCAAGGTAATTTCTTACATCTTACATCCACTGTGGATGCCATTGATTACGCTGGTTTGGGTGCTTCGTGAAGATCCTTTCCTTTACGTTCAAAACGATGTTTTTGTCTTTTTGATCATCATCTTGGTCATCAATTCCCTAGCGCCTGGCTTGTCCATTTTTATCATGTACAAACGAGGGATGATTGGGAGCTTAGAGGTGGAAAAGCGCCAAGAACGTTTTGTTCCTTTTCTTCTGGTCATGCTCTATTACTCGCTATCCTATATGGTGTTGCGCACAAAACAAACCCCCATTCCCAATGAGGTGTATTCCTTGCTTTTTGCCCTCATTGTGAGTTTGGCCATCAGCATGATCATTTCGTCTAAATACAAAATTTCTATGCACACCATGGCGCAAGGGGCTTTGTTTGGTGTCTTCTTTGCGTTGGGCGTGAAGCATTCACTTCAATTTCATTTGTTGCTGATGTGCGTTGCCCTCATGGGAGCATTAGTTGCTTGGGCCCGTCTTCGCATGAAGGTGCATACTCCCAGCCAAGTGCTCACAGGTTGGCTTCTCGGTGCAAGCGTACACTTTTTCTTGGTGGTAACAGGAGTGTGGCTCTAAAGAAGAACCAAGGACAATCCTATGGAAAATGGGATGAGTTCAGGGCCTTGTCCTTCTTCTAAAAATGGACTTAAACTATAGAAGCCAGACACATTAAATCGCCCAAAACCAATCTTTCCACTTAGGCCATAACGATAACGAAGCAAATTAGGAACTTGATAGAATTTCCGTTTGCCTTCATCGTCCACCACTTTTGTGTGAACATTCACTACATAGCCCACCTTGGCTCCAACGGACATTTTGAATTGACGAAGACCGTTGGTTCGAAAGCGGAGCTCAATGGGGATTTCTATGAAGTTGACCGAGACTTTGTTCTTCCGGTAATTGTAGTTCTCAGGGTGTGGGCGGAAAAAGGTGGTTTTGTCTTCTTCATTTTCCTCAAAGCTACCATTGTGATGAATATTAAATGAGGAAAATCCATATCCCCAAGCAAAACTGAATCGATTGCGTTCCGAGTCAGAAAAAGGATAGTCATACATGATGTGTGCATCAAATCCAGGAGAGTACACTTGAATCTCCATACTGTCGGGCGTATTCAAGAAATGGTCGTTGTGGAGCTCAATGATGAAACGGTCTTGCCCAGTGGGTGCCCTCCACGGAAGCACAGGCTTCGAGTCTAAAAAAGGATCTTGAGCCCACAAGAAAGAGGGGAGGAGTAAAATCAGGAAAAAAATCAATCTCATTCCTGCAAAGATAGGTTTTGTTGCCAACACCAAGCGTCAGCCAGTGCATCTGCTAAGCTGAGCTCGGGTTCCCAGTTCAGTATTTTTCGCGCTTTATCTCCCGAGGCATAGATTTGTTCCACATCACCAGGCCTGCGGTTACCCAATTGAACGTCAAGTTGAATGCCGTTCACTTCTTGGAAGGTATCAATCACTTCTCGAACAGATTTGCCCTCGCCGGTTCCAATGTTGAATGCTTCGCTTTTAGCACTGTTTTTCGAGGTCCACTTCAAAGCCGCAACATGCGCTTTCGCAAGGTCCACTACATGAATGTAGTCGCGAATGCATGTGCCATCAGGGGTGGAGTAGTCAGTCCCAAAGATGGTTAAGCCGCCTCTAATTCCCGCAGCACTTTGAGTAATGAAGGGCACAAGGTTGTCTGGCGTTCCTAGAGGAAGCTCGCCAATTTTGCCACTTGCATGCGCACCGATGGGGTTGAAATAACGTAAAATCGCAGAAGAAATGGGCTTTTCAGAATGCTGAACGTCGCGAATCATTTGTTCGCACACTTGCTTGGTATAACCGTAGGGAGAATTGGCACGATGGATGGTGGCATCTTCTTCTACGGGAAGTTTGTCGGGCTGACCATAAACCGTGCAAGAACTCGAAAATACGAGTTGATGAATTCCTTTGTTGTGCATTTCACTCAACAAAGTAGAAAGCGATCCAATATTATTGTGGTAGTATTTTAAAGGGGCTTCAACCGATTCTCCCACAGCTTTGTATGCCGCAAAATGAATGCATCCTTCCAAATCGGGATGACGGTCCATCACTGAACAAAGAAATTCTCGATCTCGGCAGTCACCTTCATAAAAAATGGGACTTTGGCCAATAATATCTTCAATTCCCTTCAAGACCTTTGGATGGGAGTTGCTGAAATTATCGATGATGATGGGCAAATATCCTGCACGATGCAGTTCTACAACCGTATGGGAACCGATAAAACCCGCTCCACCGGTGACTAAAATTGATTTCATTTTCGGCTTTTCTAGCTGCATAAAGGTAATAAAACATGCATTCAGACGAAACCTACACGAGCAATACCGCATGAATGACAGCTTTTGACTTGTGCTTTTCTCAATTTTGAGGGATGAAAAAGCGAACGGAAACGCGGCTTCTAGTGCTCAAGGATTTTGATTCCAATGAACAAAAAATTCAAGAAGTACTGGAATATTTGATGAGCTTGAACGTGGTGAATTATGCGAAGCGATGGAGCAATAGTTTGGGATTTGGCGGGAACAACTGCGATGCGCCTCACCTGATGATTGTATTTATGGATACCAAAATCAGTTTTGACGTTTTTCTAGGCGCAAATGCATTTCTTTTAAATTCTTCCGCTTACGGACCTGTGCGTTTTGCCCGAATCCAAAGCGATTTTGTTGATGCCCTCGGCGAACCCAACTCGAGCTTGATTCAAGTCTTAGCAAGCAGTGTTGACGTTCAAATGAGTCAGCACTATTCAATGTCCTAAAGTCTGGCAATCAGCTGTTTGATAAAAAATAAAGGAAATCGTGCACAAAAATGAAACCAATGGGAAGGAAGTGGCGTAAACAAAAGCCTAACTAACCCAACTTGTATGAACACTAGCACGACCAATCAATTATTTGATTTGTCCTACCTGAACCAGGTCTTTCAGGGCAATCAAGATATGATCAATAATATCATCCAACTTTTCTTAGAACAAGTGCCACAGTACATCGGTGAGATGGAGAAATGTGTAGAACGGCAAGATTTTATTTCGCTTCATCCTTTGGCGCACAAGGCCAAATCAAGCATCGCCATGTTGGGCTTAAAGAACATGGAAAAACAGGTGATTACGATTGAAGAGGATTCACGAAAACACAGGAATCAAAACGGTTTAGGGCGCTTAGTGCAGGAGCTTCGTGAAGAATGTAACTTGGTGCATCAACAACTGAGAGGATTACTCGAAACCAACCAAGCAGCTTAAAAACATTACAGAAATTTATCAAGCCCGTGTTTATTTATAACTCGGGCTTTTTTGTTTCTGACGAAGTTGTATTTGCGCTATAGTGGACTTATTTTTGACCCAAGCACAGTGGCAATATGACTTGGAGTGAAGACGATTTGAAGCAAATGACAGCGCATGGAGTATCCCCCGTTGAGATCAACCGACAAATGCAGTTGTTCAAAAGCGGAAATACCAAAATCAAGCTCCAGGCTCCTTGTGATTTGAACGAAGGGATTCACTCCTTGAGCGATGAGGCTTTTTCAGGATACATCGAACGCTTTGAAGCAGAAAGAAAGAACTTGAAGATTTGTAAGTTCGTTCCCGCTTCTGGCGCTGCAAGCAGGATGTTTCAGTTTCTTTTTGAAAACAACTCAGAAGAGAAAAAGCGCTTTCTTGAACACATCAATGCTTTCCCGTTTTCCCCCGCATGGGAAAGGGCTTTTGGAAAACCACTAAAAGAAAATGGAGACGAAGCAATCGCATTCCTCCTTT
Organism: uncultured Comamonadaceae bacterium; assembly: GCA_964649515.1. Classification (GTDB taxonomy): domain Bacteria; phylum Bacteroidota; class Bacteroidia; order Flavobacteriales_D; family Sanyastnellaceae; genus CALKGK01. Next base: position 13,985 of record CAZYPV010000033.1, read on the forward strand.
CCAATACAGGCTTGAATTATGCAGACAAGCCCAAAGGCATGATCCCTTTCCATCGCTACCCCAATGAAGAGCTAAGGACCGCTTTCGAAGAACACGTTTTAGAAGGATGTGAATATGCTTTTGGAAAAGACCAAGTGCTTCACCTTCATTTTACCGTAGCACCAAAATACCTGGAGCACATTCAGCTTCATTTGGAACAAGCGTGGGAAAAATTCCCTCATCGAAAAGCGTTTAAGGTCAACTTCGAACTGAGTATCCAAGAAAACAGCACAGATACCATCGCGGTGAAGGACGATCTTTCTCCGTATCGGGATGGCGAGGGAAGATTGTTGTTTCGTCCGGGCGGACACGGTGCCTTGATCCACAATTTGAATTCGATCGATGCGGATTTGATTTTCATCAAAAACATTGATAACGTTCTGCCCGAAGATAGCGCGAAACAAAGCCACAACTATAAAAAGGCGCTTGGCGGACTAACGCTCACCTTACAAGGAGAGATTCATGCCTTGCTCGAACGTTTATTTGATCCCAATGACAATGATGTGCTGAACGATGCGAAACACTTCATTCAAAAGTGGTTTTCTCGTGGTCAAATCCCCGATGGGAGAAAGGCCTTGGCCCAACTTCTGGAGCGACCACTTCGCGTTTGTGGAATGGTAGCCAATCTTGGAGAGCCCGGCGGCGGACCATTTTGGGTGAAGCAGGAAGATGGCCGGGTGAGTCCGCAAATCATCGAAAAAGCTCAAATCGACCTTCACGATGAAGCGCAAGAAAAGATTCTTCAAGCATCCACTCATTTTAATCCTGTGGACATTGTTTGTGCCACAAAAGATGCACGTCAGGAGGCGTTCGACCTCACAAAGTTTGTCGATTCGAAAGCCCACTTCATTGCAAACAAATCCATCCGTGGAGAGGCCATCAAAGCTTTGGAGCATCCCGGTTTATGGAATGGCGGAATGGCGCGCTGGAATACGGTGTTTGTGGAAGTTCCTACTGAAACTTTTAGTCCGGTCAAAACAGTGAACGACTTGCTTCGAAAGGAACACCAAAGCGCACACTAACGCTTCACTAAGGTTTCCAAATACACTTCATTCCCACATTCGATGCGCAAGGTGTAATATCCCGGCATGAGCTCGTAATCCATTTTGATTTGATGAACAGATGAACCGGTTGCGTTGTCGAGTCGTTCAGAATGAATTTCATTTCCTCTAAAATCATACACGCCTATGAGAATGGGGCCAGTATAGTTCCCTTCTAGCTTTAAGTTGAATTGCTCTGCGAAAGGGTTCGGATAAATGCTCGCTTTCACGAGAACCTCATCCTCAGCTTCGATGAATTCCAAAACTTCAGATTTAATGTCAATTTTCAAGGCCAAAGGCAAGATGCTTTCATCAAGATCCGAGGTGATTTCTTCAATTTCAACGGCGTCCGGACGCGCGTAATAAAACTTTACGGCTTCAATATCTTCAGTAATGAGCAAGAGGTCATATTCCAAACCTTCTACCAATTGAAGATTTTCGGGGACAATGCTGGCAATGCCGTTCACAAGGTCTGAAGCGGTCAATTCACCTTCACTCAATAAATACTCTTGTTTGTCTCGAATGAACCACGACACACGATTACCTTCTCTCAAAATCATTGGGAGCTGAATGCTGTTTAAGGTACCAAATTCACACGCGATGAACGAGATGGCGATGAGTTCATCCTGACTTGAGCGAGTTATGGGGCTGATGGAATTGGTCAGGGTGCAGTCTCCGTCAGAAACAAGGTATTCGGGAAGTGTGCTCTTCACAGGGTTGATTTTAAAAGCCCAATCTGCAATCTTACCGCGCTCTTCTCCACAAGCACTTCCCGATTTTATGGGGTTACTTCGAGTTCCATAAAAAGACGTTCCCCACGGTTCATTCAAGGCTAAAGAGATGAGGTAAGTATTGGATGGTTCAAGGTCGAGAATCGAATTCAGTACAATTTCTTTCCAAGCCTTGTTACCAGATCTCAAAAGAATTTCTTGTTCATGCAATGGTTGCCACTCACCGTTCCTTTCCTGGTCTTCCATACTGATAACAAGTGTTCCCAGCTCGTCTTGTGAGCAGCGAGCAAGGATGGATATTGAGGATAGATTGGTTTCTACGCATGGGCGAATGCTTTGCTGCCAAATGCCTTGTTGAGCATCCCATTTTTCGTCGTCTCGAACATTTTCAAGGGCACATGGGTCACTACTTGGCGATACTTTGAACATCGTTTTTCTCGCTAACTCGGGCTGTTCGTGTTTAATGCCCAGCTCAAAGGCAAGATCGCCCCGTTCACGTTGCCCATTTTTTAGAATCGACCCATAAGCATAGTCGTTTTCCGCACTATAATGCACTTCAATAGGATGATCTTCGTGAGCCAAGATGCTGAATAGATAGGTCTCGTTTTCTTGAAGCTCCACGGGGGATGCGAGCCAAATTCGTACTAGGGGGTCTTGTTCTGAAGAGGGAACAACAATTTGTTGGGTACTGAGTTGTTCTTGCCCAGATCGCGTAAACTTGGAAATGTTCAAACGGGTAGCGAAAGAGGTGCTGTTCTGGCTACTCAACTGAAGTTCGAGGTAATTGAGTTCTCCCTCTGAACAGGGAGTGAAGGTTTGTGCAATTTTTCCTGAGCGAAGTACATGGACATCGGGACCCCAAGCTTGCTGAACGATACAGGCATTGTTCTGACCCATGGCCAGCGCTGAAATGAGAAGACAAAAAGTTAGGGGGAAGACTTTTGTAAATGAGCTCATACTGATGGTGAATTGTTTTCAGTACAAGATTAGTGCTCGTTCCAAGAGCGAATTGTGAGGGCTTCCTTGTTCTAGTTGTAGGCCATGTCCTTCACTATTTGTAGTCTTCGATCTTGATGATTTGATCGGTGCGAATGCTTTCGTTCGCCGGATCGTTGCTGCTCACCACTACCGTTTTGTCGTTGGCATAGCTCTTGAGAAGCTCGCGATACCATGCTGCGGCATGCTTATCAAGGTTGGAAATGGGTTCATCGAGAAGAAGCAATTGACTTTTACTCAAAATGGCCAAGCCCAACTTTAATCGTTGCTTCATCCCCGAACTAAAATGTTTGATGAGTTTTTTTTCTTCTCCCTTCAGGTAAATGAGGTCAACAAAACTTTGCGGATCAATGCCTTCATGAAAAGATCGAAAAGTGCAGTGAAAGGAAATGATTTCTTCCAAACGAAGCTCTTGGTAAAGCTCTTGATAGGGCGCAGCAAATGCAATTTCAAAAGGAAGCTGTTCTGGGGCGATTTTTTCTCCAGAGTTTCCCTGCCATTCAATGGTACCTTCACTCGGACTCAAAAATCCGCTGATGATTTGGGTTAATGTACTTTTTCCCGAGCCATTTGAACCTTGAATAAGCACATGCTCACCAGCAACAATCGTGGTGTCCAATGATCGGAAGATCCAAGATCGATTAAAACGACGGCCGAGATTGTTGAGTGTGATGTTCATTTAGGACGAGCTCTGTGGACCGCGAATGATCCCTTTGTCCGACTCCCGGATGAAGTTCAAAACGGTTTCTTTTTCCTTCGTTTTGGGAAGTTCTAAGTCGGCAATCTTGATGGCTTCTGTCAAATTGGTGTTGTGCACATAGAGTGTTCTGTAGATGTCTTCAATGTGGGTGATGCTTTCCAACTCGAAGCCTCGTCTGCGCAAGCCAATGGAGTTTACTCCCACAAAGCTTACCGGTTCTCTCGCAGCTTTCACAAAAGGGGGAACGTTCTTTCTTACTAAAGAACCGCCTGCCAAAAAGGAATGCTGCCCAATGCGAACAAATTGTTGAATGGCAACAACGCCTTCAATCACTACCCAGTCTTCAATCACTACGTGCCCCGCAATATTGGCGGTGTTAGCAATGATGCAGTGGTTGCCAATGGATACGTCGTGGGCAACGTGCACGTAAGCCATCAACAAACAATGGTCTCCAACTTCTGTGCTCATGCGGTCTGCAGTACCTTTATTGATGGTCACACATTCGCGGATGGTGGTATGATTTCCAACAACGGCGGTGGTTTTCTCGCCTGCGTATTTGAGATCTTGAGGAATGGCAGAGATCACTGCTCCGGGGAAGATTTTACAATCCGAACCAATGCGCGCTCCGTCCATAATGGTAACATTAGGACCAATCCAAGTATTGTCGCCAATCTCCACATCGTCGTAGATGGTGGTAAATGGACCAATACTCACATTCTTACCAATTTTGGCGTTCGGGCTTACGTGTGCTTGATTTGAAATCATTTCGATGAAGCAGGGATTAGTTTTTTTTGTCCTTCACAATTTGTGCCAACATTTCGGCTTCGGAGACCACTTTTCCGGAGACGTAAATCTTTCCACTCATGTGCACCAACCCACGTCGAATGGGAGATTCAAGGGTGAGCTTTAGTACCATGGTGTCTCCAGGTAGGACTTTTTGCTTGAACTTCACGGCGTCAATTTTCATGAAGTAAGTAGAGTAGTTCTCCGGATCTGGAACACTGCTCAAAGCAAAGATGCCTCCAGCTTGGGCCATGGCTTCAATTTGAAGTACTCCAGGGAAAACGGGGTTGTTCGGGAAGTGACCGGTGAAATGGGGCTCGTTCAAAGTGACGTTCTTCACGGCAACAATTCCATTTTCATCCATTTCCATGACTTTATCCACCAATAAAAAAGGATAGCGGTGAGGGAGCATGGACATGATTTGGTTGATGTCGAACAATGGTTCTTTGTTCAAATCAACAAAAAAGCCGGCGTTCTTCTCCTTCTTAATGAGTCCTTTCAAAACCTTAGCAAAGGCCACGTTTCCTGCATGTCCGGGTCTGGCAGCGAGGATGTGTCCGCGAATGAATCGACCAACAAGGGCCAAGTCGCCCACAATATCTAACAATTTGTGTCGGGCAGGTTCATTTTCAAATTTGAGCTTAATGGTGTTCAACACACCCATTCCTTCAACTTTGATATCGTCATGCTCTTTACCCACCAAGTCTGCAATTTCTTTCAACTCAGAAGGTTCATATTTTCGTTCTGCTAAAACGATAGCGTTGTCCAAATCTCCACCTTTGATCAAACCGTTTTCTGCCAAGAGTTTAATTTCCTTGAGGAACACAAAGGTGCGGCACTGGGAAATGCTTGGGATGAACTCTTCCAAGGAGTACATGCTGGCGTGCTGAGTACCTAGAACAGGGCTGTTGTAGTCAACCATCACCGTTAATCGAAATTCTCCTCCATCGGTAGGTACAGCCAACATCTCCACGTTCTTTTCGGTGTCTTCGAAAGCGATGTTTTCGGTGAGTTGAAGGTACTTACGATCTGCGTTTTGTTCTTCATACCCCACTTCTTCAAAGGCCGCAACGAAAGGAGCGCTGCTTCCATCCATAATGGGGATTTCAGGAGCACTTACCTGAATGAGGGCATTGTCTATTTTACAACCGTAAATGGCGGCAAGAATATGTTCTGTGGTATACACTCGAACTCCATTCAGTTCCAAAGTAGTTCCACGTTGAGTGCTAACAACAAGGTCGCAATCTGCCGGAATGATGGGCTGATCATCGAGGTCCACTCGTTGGAATTTATAACCGTGGTTTTCTGGGGCTGGGAGAACGGAAAGCCGAACTTTTTCTCCGGTGTGAAGGCCGATTCCGTCAAAGTGAACGGCGCTTTTAAGGGTGCGTTGTTTACTGGCACTCATGCTTACTGGTCTTGAGATGGATCTTTAGCGCTTTTTTCAAGTTGCGCTACTCTATCGTTAAGTTGAGGCAATTTTCTAAAGGTGATGTATGACATCTTGAACTGTTTGATGTCAAAAGCCGGGGAGCCCTGAATGATGCTGTCTTCTTTAATGATGGAGGAACTTACACCACTCTGCGCAGCAATTTTTACTCCGTCGGCGATTTTAATGTGTCCAACAATGCCAACCTGTCCGCCAATCATGCAGTTCTTGCCAATCTTGGTGGATCCCGCAATACCGGTTTGTGCTGCAATGACGGTGTTTTCACCGATTTCCACATTGTGGGCAATTTGAATGAGGTTGTCAATTTTCGCTCCTTTTCGGATGATGGTTGAACCCAAAGTTGCACGATCAATGGTGGTGTTGGCACCAATTTCAACGTGGTCTTCCAAGATCACATTGCCAATTTGAGCCACTTTGTTGTATTGATTTTCAGAGTTGGGGGCAAAACCAAATCCGTCACCACCAATAATGACTCCTGCATGAATGGTGCAGTGGTTGCCAATGACCGACCCGGCGAGAACTTTCACCCCAGGATGGAGCACACAGCCTTCACCAATAACGGCATCGTCACCAATGTAAACCCCAGAATACAGCTTGCTTCCTTTTCCAATCGAACAGCGTTCTTCAATGACAACGTGGTGTCCGAGATAAACATCTTCGTGCACCTTGGACGAATCCGATACAAAAGCACTGGGCATGATGCCCGACTTCTGGTGGCGGTAAGTGTTGTAATAATCCAAGAGTTTTGCAAAACTGGCATAGGGATCAGCAACTTTGATGAGGGTGAGCCCAGCAGGAAGGTCTTGTTCTGGAATAAAGTCTTGAGAAACAATGGCAACACTCGCCAAGGTCTCGTAAATAAAGGGGGCATACTTGGGGTTGGCAAGAAAGGTTAAGCTCTCTGGCGTGCCTTCTTCTATCTTAGAAAGCTTACTCACCATTGCTCCTTCATTCCCGGTGACTTCACCTCCCAGAATGCCTGCTATTTGACCGGCTGAAAATTCCATTGCGCACAAAAGTAAGAATAATCATGTTCTTCGGGAGTTTGCAGTCTTATTTTCTGCTTAGATCATCCCTTTGGCTTTCAATTCAAGGTACTTGTTCACGGTATTGATGGAGAGGTCTTCGGGTTTGGTAAGGATGGTTTTGATTCCTGATTTTCGAAGCTTTCCTGCCATGCTGCGTTTATCAAACAATAATCGTTGAGCGATGGTGTGGGTATAGATTTCTGAAATGAATGTTGCCCGTTGGTGGGCCATCTGCTCCAACTCCGTATTTTCGAACAACATCACCACCAATAGGTGCATTCGGTTGATGCGCTGCAATACGGGAAGGGCGCGTTCTAAGGCGTATTCACTTTCAAAATTCAAATAAAGAAAAAGCAAACTTCGTGTTTTTACCACGTTTTTGATGGACCGGTAAAGCAGGTCGTAGTTCGCATCTTTGATTTGTTCTTTTTCTTGGTAAAGGGCCTGAAGGATCTTCTTGATTTGAATGGGTCCGCGATCTGCGCGTATGGTGCTTCCTATGGTGTCCGAATAAGAGATCAAACCGGCTTTATCGTGCTTCTTCAAAACAATGTTGGATAACACGAGGGATGTATTGATGGCATGATCCAAGAGGCTCAATCCACCAAAGGGCATATACATGTTCCGGCTTTTATCGATGATGGAATACACCTGCTGAGATCGTTCGTCTTCGTATTGATTCACCATCAACTGATTCCTTCTTCCAGTGGCCTTCCAGTTCACAGAGCGCACGTCATCTCCTTGAACGTAGGGTTTAATCTGCTCAAATTCATAGCTGTGTCCCAATCGCCTTACTTTTTTAATGCCTTCCATATGAGCGGTTTTGGCAAAAGCCAAGAGCTCGTACTTGTGCATTTGTATGATGCTTGGAAAACAGGGCACTTCCTGCTCATTGGCTATTCGAACGTGTCGAGAAACAAGCCCAAGAGCGGTGCTGATGTGCAGGTTGGTGTCTTGAAACCGGTATTGTCCGCGCAGCGTGGGTCGAAGATGGTAACTCAAATGCTGTTCTTCCCCCGCATCCAAGCGAAAGTCCATTTCAAAATTGCGCACTTGTAGTTGGACGGGGATTTCGTCAAACACAACAAAACGCAGGCGAAGTGGGGCTTTGTTTTGAACCTTTAAGCGTACCAAATTTTCGTCACCCAAAGACCACATTTTCCCCAAACTTCGCTCTGCAGTGCAAGGGGTTTTGACACGATACAGCAGAAACAATTCTATCAGCACACTTAAACTGAAGAGCAGCAGCAGTCCCAATCCAATGGGGTAGAGCGCTTGAATACCAAAGCCCAAGGCAAGAATAAACACCAAGAGCCCGCCGATGCTGAAAAACCGAGCTTGTAAATGCCAAGAGGTGATATGTCGGAAAAAATCCTTCATGACTATCTCGGAACTTCCACGGTTTCAAGGATGGTTTGAATGATTTCTTCAACGGTACTTCCCTCCATTTCCCGCTCATGAGATAGGATCACTCGGTGATTCAAAATCGGGATGCATACGCGTTTGATGTCGTCTGGAGTCACAAAATCCCGACCGTTCAAGGCGGCAAAGGCTTTAGAACATTTCATGATGGCCAAAGATGCTCGAGGGGAGGCCCCGAGATGAAGATCGCCATTTTTGCGCGTGTTGTTCACAATGGCGGCGATGTACTTCAATAACTCTTCTTTGATGTACACTTGCTCAATGATCAGTTGGACTTCTTTGAGCTTGTCCGGCCCAACCACTGCGTTCACTTCGTTTTGTTGATTCAATGAAAAGTCCTTTTCGAAACGCTTCAGGATCAGTTCTTCTTCGTGCAATTGTGGGTAGTCCATTTTGATGCGAAACAAAAAACGATCGAGTTGGGCTTCTGGCAAGGTGTAGGTGCCTTCTTGCTCAATGGGGTTTTGTGTAGCGATCACAAAAAAAGGAAATGCCATGGGGTAGCTCACACCGTCGTAGGTGATTTGTTTCTCCTCCATCACTTCCATCAAGGCGGCTTGTGTTTTGGCTGGGGCTCGATTGATTTCGTCAATCAAAACAATGCTCGAAAAAATTGGACCCTTCTTGAAATTGAACTCCGATTCTTTCAGGTTAAATACGGTGGTTCCTGTCACATCGGTTGGCATGAGGTCTGGTGTGAATTGAATCCTACTAAAGGGTACGTCGATGCTCTTGGAGAGGGATTTTGCCGTTAAGGTTTTTGCAATGCCAGGCAGTCCTTCCAAAAGACAGTGTCCGCCGGTTAACAGCGCCGTAACCAGGAGTTCTAGCATTTCATCTTGGCCAACCACGAGTTGAGTAATCTCTTTTTTGATGGACTGATAGAAATGTGCAACAGGGGTCACGTCCAATCGGTTTTCTTGCGGACTGATGTTCAAAGCCGTGGTAGCTTCCGTGTTTTGATTGTCTGCTGAAGATGCTCCACTTTGCTCAGTATTTGGGTGAGCTGCTTGCTCGTCAAGTGGAGATGCATCTTGTGCCTCTTCGTTCACAGGAGAGTCAGTATCAGTGTTTTGATTGCTTTCGAATTGATCTCCACTTTGCTCATTATGAGGTGTGGACGCTTGATTGTCGGCTTGAGGCTTTTCGTTTGAAAGCGGCTTGCTATTTTCTTCCATAATTACTTGCAATTAGCATAAAAATCTTCCAAAAGCTGGTGCAAACGAACCAATGAGGCTTCACTGCCCTGTTTTTCTTTGGCTTTGGTAGATAGGAATAGTATTTCTTTGAGTATTTCGAGTGAATAATCACTTTTTTGAGCTAGAAGTAGAAGGGTGGCCTCCAATTGCTCGTCTTTTTTCAACTGAATCGAATATCGGTCGCGCACAAAGCTCTTGAACAGTTCTCCCTGCATTTTCATGAGGCGGTGGTGCTCGTTTTTTTGACGAAACATGTGCCCTAAGGTTTCAGCATATTCTACCGATGTATTGCTCGGAGGAATGAATACTGGGATGGCCCTTTGCTTTCGTCGTGCACCTAAGATGAGGTAAAGTACCGCCAAGCCGATGAGGACAAACCATGCTGCTTTCAGGGGGGGCTGACTAAAGATGAAGCTCAACGGACCGTCTTTAACTTGCGGACGATTACCGGAAGACCTTGCTTGTCCGCCGCTGGTGGGATCCTTGATCCACCGCGCTTCCCTGCTATAATCATCCCATACTAAAAAGCTCCCATCCATCTCTTGAGTGTAGCTTTTGGTGAACTCAAATACGTCCTCGCGCAAAAGAGGGTAATTGCAGGCCATCAGCGGAACAGAATGAAGAAAGATTTCTCCCTCTCCATAGGGGATTCGAATAAAAAAAGCTCCGTAACGATGTTCTCCAAGCACTTCAAATTCTTGCGGTGAATGATTTAATGTTCCTAAATCAAAAGCGATCCACGGGTAAAAGTCGGTTTCATGATGCTGAACATAGGCAAACTCCAGTTCCAAAGGAGCGCTGCTATCCACCATTGAAACGAAGCGGATGGTGGTGTCTGCACGATAGCGTAGAAACTCTCCAATTTCACTCCAGTGTTCATATTCGTAGCTCGATTCCGAGTAAGTGGGTTCTCCACTTTGCGGTATTTTGATTTCTTCAAGGTCGATGATTTGTACTTCTTCGTCTTGCTCCTCTTCTTCACCGTTTTGTGCGGCTTCCTTCCGTTCCATTCGGAGGCGGTAGTTCTCCCATTTTTCTCTGCGCTCTTCGGCATAGAGTTCTTCAAAAAAGAGTTGCATCATGAAATCCCAAGAGAAGTCTTCACAGAGCAACCAAGCTTGGTTTCCATTCGCCACAAAATCAAGCAGCAATTTGGCTTCAGTGCTGTCCTGATAGGCTTTTTCACCAATAAACACATAACTCCCACCGATTTGCGACTCCAGAACAGCGTCTTGAGACAGGCTGTCAATCAGTTCATAGTAGTTCTCCGTTTCGTTGTTTGTTTTCTTTTTTGCATATCGCTGAAAAACAATGCTTCCATAAGCTTCTTCCTTCAGTGGCTCAAAACTTGGTCTCCAAGATTGAAGTGAGTTCAGCCAGAAAATAAGCACAAAAATTCCCAGGACAAGAAGTCCAACGAAGCTCCAGATCAAGATTTGTGCGTTCTTATTCCCCACGATTCAAATGATTGATGAATTGTTCAAAGTTGGGTTGAAGCTTGGAGTATTCTTCCAAACCGATGCTTCGGTCTCCATACCAAATGCGTTCGAATGCAATGGTGATGGTTGAAAAGTGCGATTGTAGCTGTGCTTCTTGAAGTTCCCTCACATAATCGAAGTTGGTCTTCTCTTTCTTGTACTGAATGAGCGCCTGAGCATTCATGGTTTTGATGATGGAGAGATAATAAATGCGCAGTGCTACTTTGTAGTTTTTGGCTTCCAGGGCCAGTCGCAAGGCGCGTTCAAGGTCGCTTTCTTGAATGTTGTCTTCAATTTCATCGAGGTTAAAACCCAAGTTTCGCGATGTTCCTCTCGCCAGCGCACGATCTCGCTGTGCAATGGAAATGAGGTAGATGATGAGCAATAACAGCAAGATGGAGGCGAGGCCAATGAGCAAGGCAGAGATGAACGGAGATGAGGATATTCCCGAGAAAAGGTCCCAAAAGGATTTTCCAGAATCCGTGTTTTCCAATTTTTCTTCGGACGCTTCATCTTCTTCCTCATCGTCGGTCTGATCTTTCTTCTCACCGTAATCGATGTCTTTGGTGATTTCTTCCCAATCGGCAGTGCTGAGTTCCCTTTGAGCGTTCAGTGCTGAGTCCGACAAGAGAAGGGTACCCATCAAAAGTCCAAGGGCAAAAAGCATCCGCACAAGGTTATTGTTCTTTCTCCAAACCATAGGCCCTCCTTTTGAATTGAACTTGAGCAATTTGTTTCAGCAGGCCTTCTGCAGAATTGATTTCAGCTGCGGTATGATAGAACAAAGAAAACGCGGTAATGAGCGATTGTAAAAACACTGCGCATACACTGGTAAGGATGAATCCATAAAGGAGATACATCAGGTCTTCTGCCCAAGTGATTTCAGGGCCTACTTGCGAGCCTAAAATCAAGAAAACAAGGTAGAAAAGGGGTGCCCCTGCAATGGTAATGCCCAGCCAAGCAACGATGGAAATGTTCAAGAAAAGTCCATAAGCACGGGCCCGAACTCCTTGAAGTAAGTGGAAATATTGGGAGAGAAAGGCGAACATGATCTTGTTGCGCATGCTGGCAAAACTCAAACAGGAAAGCACGAGTGGCCACCACACAAGGAGGAAGATGCACAGCAACACGTTCACCCATGTCATGGATTCCGCTTCACTAAAACCAAGCATGGGCAAGCAAAGAAGCAAGCTGGCTGCCAATCCGTTAAAGAATAGGTTGGGAGGGGAAATGTGCACTCCTTGTTGTTTTGCAGCGTTAGAGGTACCGTTCATCAATACAAGAGAAAGTGCGATACAGACTAAGGGAAATAGGAGCGGCCTGCTCTGAAAAGCAAAGAAATTATTGATGTCATCAAAAAACCAAAATGAATCTGCCAAAATAACGAACAAATCACCATTCATGAAGCTGCCTTGGTCAAAGAGAAGAACGAATTCATTCCCAAAAACAACATAAAGAACGAGAATTAAGCCGCCGGTGATGACGCTGGTTCTTAAGGCTTGATTGGACAATTGATTGACGAAGAATTTCCAGGTTAAGTTGGAGATTTCTCCCGCTTTCAAAACTTGTTTTTCCACCTTGGGTTCCTCGTCTTCAATGAGGGTTTCCTGTTGGGCTATGGGGACGGTTTTTCCATTCTGTTTCCTTAACCAGGGGTAGTAAACAAAATACAAGACGACGATGGCGGCAGAGAGTAAAATAAGAATTCCTCGTGCGAGGTCAAGCAGGACTTGCCCAATTTCACTTCCTGCAAGCGAAAAACGGGTCATGAATCCTTCAATGAATGCTGCCATGATTAAAAACACCACTACAGCGACCATGATTTTCATGGAGTGTCGGGCAGAACGAATCAGTGCCTGAGATCGGGTAAAACTTCGTGGTCTCACGAGTCCACTTCCCAAAACAAGTCCTGCTGCCCCGGCTACAACGATCATCGAGAGCTCAATGGTTCCATGAAGCATGACGGCAAGAAAGGCTTCGCTACCCAAATTTTTATCGGCAAAAAACCACATGAATGAGCCAAACATGACGGCATTGGAAAAGACGATGAAGATGCTTCCGATTTCGAAGAATAACCCGGCAATAAAGGCATAAAAGGCTACGGTAATGTTGTTCAAGGCAATCCTCAAGAACATGTTGAGCGGTGCTTCTTGGGCATAAACGGCCATGGGATTCCCTTCTTCAATAAAGCCTTCAGTCATTTCGACATACGACTTGCTCAATATGATTTCTGTAAAATCTGGATTGTAAATGGTGGACAATATGCCAATGGCTGTTCCCAATAAAAAAACGAGAAATGCAATGAGCAAGGGCCGGCGGGCGAAGTACAGTGCGTCTGGAATTTCTGCGGTCCAAAATCGAGAAAATGCTCCTTTTTGTCGTTGTCGATTGCTGTACACTTTTTGATACACCCTTTGTGATAGGCCATTCAAATATACCTTGACCGAACGATTGGGGTAGTAAGTTCTGCTGAAAGAAAGGTCGTCGGTGGTTTCAATGAAGAGTTTGCTCAGTTGATCAGGGTCTGCTTCCTTTTTTTGAAGCGTTTGCTCAAAGTCGCGCCACTTTTCTTTGTTTTTTCCGATAAAATCGGTCTCGCGCATGGGTGCCTATTCGTTTTTTTTAGAGTTTAGCAATATAACCAAATCACAGGATGAAAACCATAGAAATCCGAACATCCCAAAATGTAAGTATCAATTATCAAGTTGCGGCTTTGTATCAGCGTGTTTTGGCGTTTCTTTTGGACAGTATTTTTAATCAAATTATTGCTATCCTGCTCACTCTATTGGCGCTTTTTGTGGTGAGCCTTTTGTCTGTCGCGGGCAGCGATGGTTGGCTAGAAAGCTTCGATTACCTCTTGATTACCCCTGTTTGGATGGGCTATACCTTAATTTCGGAGGTGCTTTTTAAAGGACAAACTCTTGGGAAGATGGCTTTGGGGATTCGGGTGGTTCGTATCGATGGCAAACAGGTGACTTTCATGGATTATCTTTTGCGTTGGAGTTTTCGTTTGATCGATTTATGGATGACTTGTGGAGCGCTCGCAAGCATTATGTCGAGTGGTTCGCCTCGCGGACAACGTCTCGGAGGGATGGTTTCCAATACGACGGTGGTGAAGATGAATCCCCAGTTGCCCGTAGCCTTGCGCGAGGTGCTGAACATCGATTCGAGAACGAGCTATGAGCCGGTGTATCCCGAGGTGCGCCGTTTTAAGGAAAGCGATATGCTCCTCATGAAGCAAACCATTGACCGTTACAAGCGATTCCAAAACCCGGCACATCGAAAGGCCTTGGGGCTTTTGGTAGAACGCGCGGCCAATGAATTGCAGGTGCCGGTTCCTCAAGAGGATCAAGTGGGCTTCATTCGAACCTTGATTAAGGATTACATCGTGCTTACGCGATAGAAAGGCCGCGAAGTTCCTCCAGTTCTAGTTTTTGATTGATGAGTGCTTTACCCAATCCTTGAAGTAAGGTGCAATTCACTTCTTCACCCCGATTTTTTTTGTCTTTGAGCATGAGTGGCCACCATTTTTCAGGAGCGGTCTCGTGGGGTAAATCAGCATACCACATTTTGAGGGTGGCAAGGATGCGTTCACTTTCTTCCAAAGAGATGAGTCCGCGCTGCTGAGAAATCATGGTTTCGTAAATCAACCCAAGACCAATGGCTTCCCCATGCAAAAGTTTGTGCTTGCTCTTGAGGGAGAGCGATTCAATGGCATGACCAATGGTATGGCCAAAATTCAGTGCTTTACGCAGACCTTTTTCCTCAGGGTCTTGAAGTACCAAAGTTTCTTTGATCGTCATTGAACGCTCAAGAAGGGGGGTGAGGTGCTTGGCGGTCATTTCAGAAACACAACTGCTTTCTTGCCAATACTGCTCGTCGGCAATGAGAGCATGCTTTAAGATTTCAGCAAAACCAGCTAAAAGTTGCCTTTGTGAAAGGGTTTCAAGCCAAACAGGAGAAACAATGGTGGCTTCTGGTGAGCAGAAAGTGCCAATGTGGTTTTTGTACGGACCAAGATTCACTCCTGTTTTACCTCCAATTGCCGCGTCCACCATGGCGAGTAAACTTGTGGGGATGTGGATGAAAGGCATGCCTCTTCGAAAAGTGCTCGCTACAAAACCGCCCAAGTCAGTAATCATTCCTCCACCGAGGTTCAAGAGAAGGCTGGATCTGTCGGCCCCAAGATCATTCAGTCCCAACCACAATTCCGAAGCGATTTCCAAACTCTTGCTTTCTTCACCGGCCGGAACTTCTAAAATTTCGGCCCCATCCAGCTCGGGAATGCTGATGATCAAATGAGGAAGACAGCGGTCGTGGGTGTTTTCATCAACAAGTAATATGATTTTACTCGGATTCAACGCTTGGATGATTCCAGAGAGGTCAGACAAATCGGGGCTCCAAATGTTTCTCATGCTCGAAGATATCACTAAAAAAAAAGAGAAGCCATCGGAGCTTCTCTTTTTTCGTTAAGTGGTACCACCAGGATTCGAACCGGGGACACAAGGATTTTCAGTCCTTTGCTCTACCAACTGAGCTATGGTACCAATTATGTGGCGGCAAAGTTAGCAAAGAATTCAATTCTGAAAAATTTATCGTCGATTTAATTTCAGCTTTTTATTTTAACGTCGCCAAAGCTGTTGTTAACCAAAAGTTTAAGGGCTCCATTGCCGTGAGCGGCTTCGATTTCCTCAGAGAACATTTCTTTGGCTTTGCTCAATTCTTTTAGCCAAGATGGAGTGGAGATGTCCGAAAAGCTTCCTTCGTAGCTCAAGTGGATGCTTTGATCTTTTTCTGCGCGAAGGGTGCAATCGCTGTAAGAACAATTCAAAATGAGGTTCCCGCTGTTGAGTCGTTCAATGCCCAAATCTGCGTTGGAAAAGCTAACGCTGAATTCACTACTTCCCATAACGTTGCCAATTTTGGCATCTCCATATTCTACATCCAAAATACCCCCACCAAAGGCGCCAATAGATACAGAACCAAAGTTCACTTCAATTTCATTTCCCGTTCCCTGGCATTCACCAATGGTTAGGGAGCCGTATTCCGATTCAATTTTGGCGTTATTCACTTCGTTGATGCTGCAAGAACCAAAAGAGTGATTCATGTCGAGTTGAACACTGGCGGGTGCGAAGAGGATCAGTTTGATTTCAAAATCTCCGTCCCGAGAGCTGTTCCAATTGCCTTCCCACTTGGTTTTGAGTTTTACTTTCGAACGGCTGCCGGTAAAATCAACTTCTACCTTGTCAAAAAAGCGTTCTGCTTCTTTTTCATTTTTACAATCTACTGAAATGAGGACGCTTGCTTGAACTTCTTGCTTGTTCCAAGTTTGGTATTCAATTTCGGAAAAGCTGCTAACAATTTCAAACAAGGCCCCATTGTCCACGAGCTGACTTTCGTCGTAACGGCGTTCGAAGTTTTGAAGGGTGTTTTTTGCTGAAAGTGAGGTGCTGATCAGTATTAAAAAGAGGAGCAAAGTGCTTTTATACTTGTTCATGACTTGGGGTTTTAATGCTGTTGTTTTTTAACTGTAGTGCTTTGATTTTTTGATTCATGGCTTCGAGTATCCGGAGTCGATGACCATAATTCTCAATCATTGCTTTTATGATGCGCTCGCTGATCACTTGGTTTTGAAGCATGCTGTCCAACTTTTGGTACTCTTTTTCAAGCAGTTGAAAGCGTTCAAAGTCAGCTTTGAGCGAAGGTTCATTGATGTTAATGCTTTTACTTTTTGAAGCGATACGTTCTTCCAATCGCTCTTGAATTAGTCCGGCTTCAGGAGCAATTTCGCGGATTTCAATACGAGCGCTGTTTCTGTTTTCTTCTCGAATTTCACGTTGAATAAAGAGAATAAGTGCCACCAACACCGATGCAGCAGCAATACTCGTGATGAAGAGTGTGCTGCGAAACACCTTCGTTTTTGTCTTTGGCTGCTCGTGAAGTGCTAATTTTCGCAAGAAGCGTTGGTGATGACCTTCCGGTATGCGCTCTTCCATGCGCACCTGATCAAATCTATTTTTTAATTCATCCATGGCTCTTTTTTTCTTCGAGTAATTGAATGAGGCGTTTTTTGCCTCTGAGGTATTGTGATCGAACCGTTCCCGCACTTAGAAGGAGATCGGCAGCAATTTCTTCGTGCTGAAGTTGGTCGAAAAGGTGTTTTTCCAAAACCATTCGGTATCCATCGGGCAGTTGTTTGATGCATTGAATGATGTCCTCAAGCTGATAGATCGACCAGTTTTCATGAGCATTTTCTACTTCTTGATCTACCTCAAGATCAAAGCACTCCTCAATGGGTTTAGCATTGATCTTTCTTACCCTATTAATACGTTGAATTGCGGCTCTACTCACCGATGTTCGGAAATAAGCTTCAGGGTTGCGAATGTGACTTTTGGCAATACCCCCGTCCAAAAGGTGTAAAAAGAAGTCTTGAACAATGTCCTCACTTAAAGCGGCATCCTTTGTTACCCGCTGTGCAGTGGTGAACAAGGTGTTGAAGTGCAGGCGGTACAAGTCTTCAAGTTCCAGTTTGTTTATGGGCTTTTTCCCAAGCATATCAAGTGCGTTTCACAATGAAGAGGGCAAGATCTGAAAAACGTTGCACCGCTTCATGCAAAAAAGTGAGTTAAGGAAAAGTTAATTGTAAAAAGGAATTGTGAAATATAAGTGCAAAACAGCAAGATAAACTGCTGTAAAACATCGATAAATGGATAAAAAACAAAGTTAGAATGTAATTTTGTTGAAAAGCTTTTGTACTTTCGTCATTGCTAACCCGTCTAAAGGCCCTAGGCCAAACAATTTAAATTAACCAATTGCTTAAATTATGAGAAAACTTTTATTTTTCGTTTTCGCGCTTGTCTGTTGTACTTGGCAGATCAACGCGCAGTCGTACGGAGTGGAAGTAGAAGTCTTTGCAGAGCACGATTACCCAGATGGAGATGATCTGGCCGTGTTGAATGGAATGACTACCTACCGCTTGTACGTAACCACTGAAAACGCAGATGACTTCGTGTCGGCTTGCGCTGGTGAGTCTGTAAACCCTTTGTATGTGCAGACCACTACTTCTTTTTATCAGGATCCCGCAGGAGACATCTCCGGTGGAAACATCAATCCTGTGTTTTACGCGTTCGTACCAACATTGGTTTATGATTCATGGGTAACCATTGGACGTGAAAGTTCAGCTGCCCCTGGAGCTGGAATCAACCTTATCGAAGGAAACGACGTTTCTTGGCAAACTCCATTCAATGAAGGTGGAGACATCATTATTGACGACGTTATCGGTGGTGCTTGGTTTGCGCTGAACGGTGATGTTAATGGTGTTGCTGGAGATGACCTTCGTGTACTCGTTGGTCAGTTCACAACGGATGGAGACTTCTTCGGTGAGCTTTACGTGCAGATCTTTGGAAACGGACTAGGAGAAAACGATATCAGAATTTCTGTGCCTTTTTCAACGGCAGTTTCTGATGTTGAAGGATGTACAGATGCTACTGCTTGTAACTTCAACCCCGACGCTACCATCGATAACGATTCTTGCGTTTTCCCAGTTGAAAACTGTTCTGAATGTAATCCAAACGGAGTTCTTGTAATCATCGATACAGACGGAGACGGTGTCTGTGATGCAGATGAGGTAGTAGGTTGTACTTCTGCTTCAGCTTGTAACTTCAATCCCGATGCTACAGATTCAGACCCAACCCTTTGTATTGAGCCGATTGACGGTTGCCAAGCATGTAACGATGCCAATGACGGATTGGTGATTGTTGATGCCGATGGTGATGGTGTTTGCGATGCAGATGAGGTTGCTGGTTGTACTTCGGCTACCGCTTGTAACTTCGATGCTGCTGCGACAGACGACGATGGTTCTTGTGCAGAGCCAGTAGAAAACTGTTCAGTATGTGATAACGGAGGAGTAGTTATTGTTGATACCGACGGTGATGGTGTTTGTGATGCTGATGAGATTGCAGGATGTACAGATGCTACAGCTTGTAATTTTGATGCTGCTGCTACTGATGATGATGGTTCTTGTGTTGAGCCAATCGAAGACTGCTTCGTATGTAACGACGCAGGTGGAGTAGATATCGTGGATACCGATGGTGATGGCGTTTGTGACGCGTACGAAATTGCAGGTTGTACAGATGCTACCGCTTGTAACTTTAACCCAGACGCTACCGATGAAGACGGCTCTTGTGACTTCTCTTGCGAGGGATGTACCAGCCCAGAGGCTTGTAACTTCAACCCGAATGCTACTATCGACGATGGAAGCTGTGATTTCCAGTCTTGCGTAGGTTGTACCGATCCAAGCGCTTGTAACTTCGATGCTTCAGCAAGTGTTGATAATGGTGCTTGTGACTTCTCTTGCTACGGTTGTACTGACGATGCTGCATGTAACTTCGATGCTTCTGCAACTTTGAGCGATGATTCTTGTGATTTCTCTTGCTACGGTTGTACGAATGATATGGCATTGAACTTCGATCCAAACGCAACCATCGATGATGGTTCTTGTGTGTTCGATAATGGAACTTGTACGATTGTTTGTCCAGAAGATATGACCGTTGAATGTACCGATGACGCTTCAATCGAAGTAACCGGTTCGCCAATGCTCATGGGAGACTGTACTGGTTTCACGGTAGAATACCTTGGTGAAGAAGTAGAAGGAGATGATTGCTTCGCTCAATACACCAGAACATGGGAAATTGTTAGCGACAACGGAACCCAAACTTGTACTCAGGTGGTTACTGTAATCGATTCTGAAGGACCTGTATTCACAGAAGTGCCTGCAGATATGACAGTACAATGTCTTGAAGAAGTTCCTGCACAAGGAGATGCTTTTGCTGAAGATGAGTGCGGTGGAGTTGAAGGTGTTACAACCTTTACTTCTGAAACAGGTGATCCTGTTACCACTTGTGTAGCAAACACAGCGGTAGGTCCTGGTGGATCTTGGGCACTTTGGTTGCCTGTGCTAGAAAGCGAAGGTTATACTATGACTGACGAGTTTGCTAGTGACGGAACCTTGAGCTTCGTTCAATACGGAGATGGTACTGCTCACTTGAGTGGAACTGTTGCTCGTGTTGGATTCCCTGACCAAGCTTTTGAAGTAAGCATTTGGTTAGAAAACGGAAGAGCTTGGGACGCATGGTCAGCACTTGGACGTGGATACAAAGATTCTTTCGGATTCGGAGCACAAGACAACAACTTCGAAGATTGGACCTACTACGAAATGGTGAACGGATTCTCTACCATCACTGGTCTTGGAGATTACGACGGAGCTGTTTTGAATCTATCTCACATGCCTTCTAGCTACTACTTTGGTTTCCAATGTGGTCTTGGTGCAAACGATCGTAATGGCAACTTCGGTATGTCAGGATGGTTTACTTACACCGGTTGGTTTAACGATATGCCGGTTAACGGACACGGAGATATCAACGTAGATAAAGAATGTACTCCTAACAACGAACAAGATTGCCCGAACAGATCAGAAGTAACTTACTTCTGGAGAGCAACTGACGATTGTGGAAATGGAACCATTGCTTCTCAAGTAATTACCGTATTTGACGATATCGCTCCAGAATTTACCGTTGTTCCTGAGGACTTGACGGTAGAGTGCGATGAGCCAGCTGTTCCTGTATTTGAAGGAGTAGAAG
>CAZYPV010000034.1:0-32285 GCA_964649515.1 uncultured Comamonadaceae bacterium
AAGAACAAGACTTAATCACACCCACAAGCCTTTTCTTCGATCGAGACAGGAATCAGGGTAGAGAACAATGCTCCGGAATCGGTCATGAGAACTAGTGCGTCGAATTGGTCGCCAGACAAATAGTATTTTCTGGGATTGGCTCGGGTTTCGCTTTTTGGAAACTCCACTTCGTTCTCCAGCAGGGCATTGTTGAAGTCATCATTGGTGAATCCGTAACAAGTCATTTGACAATCAAAAAGATTGGATCGATGAACCGCTTGCTCATTGATTTCTTCCATGATGCGATTGCCCGGAAGCCATTTTCCACAGCCTCTACCACCGAAGAAAAAGAAGCTCAGCAGAACACCGATAAAAATACCGATGCCATAACGAGAAAGACGTTGTTTGAAATTCATGATTCAAAGTTACGAGAAAGCATCGGCCCTCATTTCCCTCAATAACACTTTTTTGCAAAGAAGAGCACAGGTGTTACTTACAAGGACCTGAAATTTTGGGTACTTTTGAGCATGCTTGTAGCAAAAGATCTAAAGTTTACTTATTCGAACGGACCGTCCTTCGCTTTCCCCGATTTTTCTTGTGAAAAAGAAGAACAACTGCTTTTGTTGGGGGAGTCGGGAAAAGGAAAAACCACCCTGCTTCACCTTTTGGCGGGCATGCTCAAAGCGAGCAGCGGCACTTTGGAGTTGATGAGTACCGACCTTAGAAATTTGAGTGCTGGGGAACTCGACCGTTTTCGTGGCGAACACATTGGTATTGTTTTTCAAACAGCGCACTTTGTGGAGAGTTTGAATGTGGAAGACAACCTCATTATGCCGCAGTACTTGTGCACGAAAAGAATTGATCGCCCCAAAGCGAAATCCATTTTAAGTAGGCTAAACCTCGAGCACAAACTAAAAGAACTTCCAAAAAACCTCAGCGTTGGCGAACAACAAAGGGTGGCCATTGCTAGGGCATTGATGAACGATCCGCAAGTGATTTTGGCAGATGAACCTACCTCTGCCCTCGATGATAAGAACGCCAAGGAAGTGATCCAACTTCTCGAAGAACAAGCCAAAGCCACCGGGGCGGCGCTGATCATTGTGACTCATGATCAACGATTGAAAGATCACGTTCAAAAGCACATCCAACTATGAATTTATTCAAGATCGCTTTTAAGAACATTCAATTTCGTCCGCTCAACACCAGTCTGAGCTTAATCCTCCTGTCTTTCGGTGTAGGCATCATCTCCCTTTTGCTATTGCTGGAAGTTCAGTTGCGCGAAGAATTTGACCGCAACATCAAAGACATCGATTTGGTGCTCGGCGCAAAAGGCTCTCCCCTGCAGTTGATACTCGCCAACGTTTATCACATCGATGCACCAACGGGAAACATCAACCTAAAAGAAGCCAAGCGAGTCATGCGCCATCCCTACATCAAAGAAGCCATTCCTTTGGCTTACGGAGACAATTACGACCGTTTTCGTATCGTGGGAACTGAGCACAATTATCCCGCCCATTACGGTGCAGAAGTGAAAGAAGGTGAACTGTGGTCTGGAAAATTTGAAACCACCATTGGGGCCGATGTGGCACAGAAAACCGGACTGAAAATTGGCGATGAATTCTTCAGTGCCCATGGTTTATCCGACAATGCAGACATTCACGATGACAAAGCCTTTGTTGTTGTAGGAATATTCGAAAAAAGCAATTCAGTGATTGACCAATTGATCCTTACAGAAATTGCTTCGATTTGGGGAGTGCATGAAAACCATGATGGGGAAGATTCAGAAGAAAAAAGCGCCGAAGAAGTGGCCGATGAACGCGAAATCACAGCCGTTTTGTTGAAGAAGAAAAATCCGCTTGCCATCATTACCCTACCCAGTTTCATCAAGGAAACAAACATGCAAATTGCCTTGCCTTCAGTGGAGATCAATCGTTTGAACGAGAATTTTGGCATCGGGATGAGTACTTTGAGGTGGGTGGCCATCTTAATCATGATCATCAGTTTTATTTCTGTTTTCATCAGCCTTTACAACTCCTTGAAACAGCGGAAATACGAATTGGCACTGATGAGAAGCATGGGGGGAGGGAAAGGCCGACTGTTTTCCATGTTGCTGTTGGAGGGAATGATCATGGTCTTGCTTGGAACTGCTCTTGGCCTCTTACTTTCGAGAATTGCACTGCTTTTTCTCTCTGGTGCACTTGAAAATCAATTTCATTACGACATTTCGAACGCCGGACTACTCTTCAACGAAGTGAAGCTCATCCTGATTACTATCTTTGTAGGGATTCTGGCATCTTTATTGCCAGCGATACAAGCAGTGAGAATTGATATTTCTAAAACGCTTTCAGATGCCTAAATGGATTAAATATACCCTTGGAGCAATGACCGTATTGTTGGTCGCGGGAATGAACTTGAGTTCCATGTGTCATCCTCCTGCAGAGGCACTCGAACAAGGTGAATACATCGAGGCGCGCATGAGTCTTCCTAGCATTGATGAAGTAATGGCGGAAGTTCCAAGCGAGCACCCTCTGCTTGAAGCCGACGGTAATTTGAAAGAACTTACTTGGGCCACTCTAGCGGATGTTGACTTCAAAGACGTTTACGTTGAAGAGCTGGACGCGTATTACTGGAAACCCACTTTCGGTCCTTCGGTGAAAGCGGTTGAAGGCAAAGAAGTGTACATTACGGGGTACATCATCCCGGTGGATTACGACGAAGATTTCTATGTGCTTTCACGCTACCAGTTTGCCAATTGCTTCTTTTGCGGTGGTGCCGGTCCGGAAAGTGTTGTTGACCTGCGTTTCCCTGCAAAAACGCGTGCATACAAAACCGATGAACGCCTTACCTTCAAAGGAAAATTGGCACTGAACGCCGACGACATTTACCAGATGAACTACATCCTGGAAGGCGCTGTGGAATACACTCCCTGATTTCTTTTATGAATTCTCACCGTCTTGGACTAACTTTCCAACATGACGGCAACCAACTGCAAAAACTGTGGCACTGAAATTTCAGCTGCTTACTGTTCTTCTTGTGGGCAACAGTATTTGGAAAGAAGATTTACCCTTCGAGCCATTTTCATCGAGTTGTTGAACAGTATCACGAACATCGAAAAAGGATTTGGAAGAACCTGTATCGATATGATTCGACAACCGGGAATGCTCATCCATAAATATCTCCAAGGCGCAACACGAGATTATTTCAAGCCCTTTCGATATGCATTCATCTGGGCTACCATTTCTGCCGTATTACTCATTTATTCCGGTGTTTTTGAAGAACAACAAATGGCGTCTGTCTCTTGGATGGGAGAGCGAGAAATGAGTCCGGAGGAATTGGAAGTGAACCAAATGATTCAGGAAAAAATTAGGAATTTGATGAGTTTCATTGTGTTGTCCATTGTTCCATTCAACGCTTTTGGATCTTTTCTCCTGTTTCGAAAATACCGCTATACACGAGGTGAGGAAGTGCTGCGTTTCAACTATGCGGAACACTTGGTGATGAACACCTTCATTACCGGCACCACCACCATGATTGGCCTCATTTTCGTCTGCTTTTATTTCTTCAATACGGAATGGATCATACTTTCCACACCCATTTCCCTCGTCGTGAGCGTTCTCTTCTCAGCCTATGTTTTCCAAAAAGTCTTTCACATCAATTACTTCAACAGTCTTTGGAGAACAGTATTATCCGTGTTTTTGAGCCTGATTATTATGCTCATTGTTTCTTCTTTGGTTGGTATTTTCCTTGGGCTACTCTTCTTCGCCTCGAAGTAATAAAAAGCCCGAAGTAGAACTTCAGGCTTTGTGCTTTAAATTTCGGTTGGAGCATTGGTGGCTTTGTATTTCAAGGCAGCAGATCTTCCCTTTCGATACGTTTTGTTGCTCACGGTATTTTTCCTGCGCCATTCCTTTTGGTCTTCTTCGCTCATGTGAATCACCTCTTGGCACTCGTCACTACAACATCCCTCTGATTTTGCCTTGCAAGCAGCGCACTGGATGAAAAGTAAATTACAGCCCGGGTTCACGCAATTGGTATGCTCATCGCAAGCATCGCCGCATTGATGGCAAACGGCAATCACATCGTCAGAAATGCGTTCTGCTCGTCGTTCGTCAAACACAAAGTTTTTCCCTTTAAACCTATTGGGAAGCCCTTGCTCTTGCACTTGTCTGTGGTATTCAATGATTCCGCCTTCAAGTTGATGCACATTTTCGAAGCCTTGGTGTTTGAACCAAGCACTTGCTTTTTCGCACCGAATTCCTCCCGTGCAGTACATCACTACATTCTTGTCTTCCTTCCCCTTGAGCATCTCGGTCACCACCTCAATCTCTTCTCGGAAGGTATCTACATCCGGACAAACCGCTCCTTCAAAATGCCCCACTTCGCTTTCGTAATGATTGCGCATGTCGATGAGGATCGTATCTTCCTGACTGGTGAGTTCATTGAAAGCAGCGGCATCAAGATGTTTTCCTTTGTTGGTAACATCAAAGCTGTCGTCATTCAATCCATCTGCTACAATCTTTTCCCTCACTTTGATCTTAAGCTTGTAGAAGGATTTACCGTCGTCTTCCCTCGCGATGTTCAACCGAATACCTTCCAAAAAAGAAATGCTATTGAGGTGCTCTCTGAAAGCTTCAAAATTGGCTTTTGGTAATGATAACTGGGCATTAATGCCTTCTGTGGCGACGTAAATTCGGCCAAATACTCCAAGGGGTTCCCAATGGAGATAGAGAAAATCTCGAAAGAGTTGAGGGTTTCCAATTTGCGCATATTGATAGAAAGAGATGGTCATTCGTAACTCATCACTTTGCTCCATTAAATCGCGCAAAACCCTACTGTCGATGTGGTTGTGTAGTCTCTTCATAGTACAATTACAAGTTATATATGATGGACAATCACACTTCAAAAGTGGTCATTGCTGGTGCAAAGATACCATTTCTTCACTACTCACCACTCCATGGGGCCTTCACCCCTCAAATGCTAAATAAATTTAAGAACACAATCTGTATTGCTTTGAGTACGTTCTTTGCGGAGAGTTCTTCTTTGATAGGGCGATGTTAAAAACTTGGTTAACCTGGTTGTGATATCACCTTAACAAATCAGTAACTTGAAACTATAAACCCTGGAAAAAATGTTGGAATTCTGCAAGAAAGTGTTGATTAAGGTAAGTTTTGACCGTAGTTTATTTTCAAAAGAGCTCAAAAAGTCCATTTCGTGGCTGAAGAAAGATGAGCTCATCCTTTTCAAGGAGTGGTGCCTTCAACGTTTTGGAACGACCTATGGCGACGTTATTCAAGCATCTTTCGCTTGATCGTATAAAAAGCGAATATTTCGCGTGAGTCCACTAAACTTTGTACGTTTCACCGCCGATTTACTAAAGAGGTAGCTGAATTGGCTCTGGTCGAGATATTCCCAATCCTTTTTGCTCATTTGTAGGAGTTCTTCTTTTGGTTTGAAGGCTTCTACTTGATGTTCTTTGCTGAATCGGTTCCAAGGGCAAACGTCTTGGCACACGTCACATCCAAACATCCAATCGTCCATTTTCCCTTTAAATTCTTGGGGAATACCATCCTTTAACTCAATGGTGAAATAAGAGATGCATTTGCTCCCATCCACCACGTAAGGTTGAATGATGGCTCCAGTTGGGCAAGCATCAATGCACGCCGTGCACCGTCCGCAATGATCTTGAACCGGACCATCCGCCTCCAATTCGAGGTCGAGAATAATCTCAGCAATAAAAAAGAAACTTCCCTTTTGTTTCGAAAGAAGGTTGGAATGTTTACCCATCCATCCCAAGCCACTTCTCTGTGCCCACGCCTTATCTAGTACCGGAGCGGAATCCACGAATACTCTTCCTTCGAGCTCACCCCACTCCAATTTCATCCGATCAAAAAGCTGATTGAGGTATCGTTTCACCACAAAGTGATAATCCTCTCCAAAAGCATATTTACTGATTTTTGGTGCTGATGGATCTTCTTGCTGGCTTTCTGTGTAGTAATTGAACAAGAGGGAGATCACGCTTTTTGCTCCCGGAACGAGTAAACGGGGATCGAGCCGTTTATCGAAATGATTTTCCATATAAGCCATCTTGCCGTGCATTCCATCTTTCAACCATGCTTCCAATCGCGGCGCCTCATCTTCCAAAAAATCGGCTTTGGATATTCCACACGACAAGAAGCCCAAGTCCTCTGCCCAAGACTTGATTTTTGCACTTTTCTCTTTAGCTCCATCCGAAGCCATTAAAACAGGGTGTTTCCTCCGGCGCCGGGTATTTTTCCCAGATGCTTATAAGCCGCTTCTGTTACTTGTCTTCCCCGAGGTGTTCTTACCATAAAACCCTCTTGAATTAAAAAGGGCTCGTACACCTCTTCAATGGTTCCTGCTTGTTCTCCCACCGCAGTGGCTACGGTATTCAGTCCCACAGGACCGCCTTTAAACTTATCGATGATGGTGAGCAAAATTTTGTTGTCCATTTCATCCAGACCGTGTTGATCCACGTTAAGGGCATTCAAGGCGTAGTTGGTGATTTTCAAATCGATGATTCCCTCTCCTTTAATCTGAGCAAAATCCCTTACCCTTCGCAGCAAAGCATTGGCAATCCTAGGTGTTCCTCTGCTGCGAGAAGCAATCTCATAGCTCGCTTCATGATCAATGGGAATGTTGAGAATCCCTGAACTTCGCTCAATGATATCCGTGAGTGTTTTCGCGTCGTAATACTTCAGTCGAGAGTTGATACCAAAGCGAGCCCTTAGCGGCGCTGTGAGCAGCCCTGAGCGCGTGGTAGCCCCCACCAAGGTAAAAGGATTGAGGGTGATTTGCACTGTTCGAGCATTCGGACCCGCATCAATCACCAAATCAATGCGGTAATCTTCCATGGCGGAATAAAGGTATTCTTCCACAACCGGAGATAGACGATGGATCTCATCGATAAACAAGACGTCGTTTTCCTCCAAATTGGTAAGCAATCCCGCGAGGTCTCCCGGCTTGTCAAGAACGGGTCCAGAAGTAGTTTTGATACCCACCCCCATCTCATTCGCAATGATGTTTGCAAGGGTGGTTTTACCCAATCCTGGCGGACCATGAAGTAGGACGTGATCAAGTGCTTCTTCTCTTTGTTTCGCTGCTGCTACAAAAATCAACAGGTTTTCAAGCACCTCTTTTTGCCCCGTAAAATCATCAAAGGACGAAGGCCGTAATACCCTTTCCAGTTCTCCATCTGAAGCTTGTCCTGCTTCCTCTCTATAATCGAAATCCTCTTCCATTCGTATTTGATGTAAAATCCATTGCCGTTATTGTTCCAGATCGTCTCTTAGTTCCCCAAGTTTAATTCGAAAACGAAGTCCCCAAGTTGGAGCTGTGAATTGTTTGTCAATGGATTTGTTATTTACCAGCATCAGTCTTAGCCCCACTTGTGCCCCTACGGCAAAATATTTCAAAAAGCCATATTCCAGTGCCATCGCAGGTTCATACAATAATACAAAACCTGCATCTCTTCGATCATTGTCTGCACCATTCAACCAAGAAGTTCCAGCACCAATTTGGACAGGGAGAACGATCCTCCAATCCTGATCATGATAAAAAGCATATTCGAAAAAAGCGCTTCCGTAGATCATTCGCACGTCCGTTGATTCGAGCTGCCCTTCCTCATTGAGCACTTCACTTTCAATGCCGCGAGTCATCCAATTCAACCCGCCACCGTATGCCACTCGATCGGAATGACTCCTTCCAACTTTCAAGCCCAACGTTCGAATTGGTTTACCCGTAATGAAGGTATTCTGCGCTTGAAACTTCACCAACCAAGACGCCGGCTGCTCGAAAGCCCAAATGAGCGAATCGGACAAGCTGGGAGGCTGAGCGAATGTCGCACTTCCAAAGGCCAGGAAAATTAGAAGCAAAAAAAATGTCCGTATCATACTCGAGGTAAAGATACGGACATTGTCAAAGATATTTGGATTTCTAGTGATCCTCTTCACCTGCCTTCAAAGGCACTGTTTGAGGAACGAAATCTTCATCATAATTCGGGTTACTGTAGTCATAAGCCCAACGGTGAACTTCAGGAAGTGCTCCTGGCCAGTTTCCGTGCACATGTTCTACAGGAGTAGTCCACTCCAATGTATTTGCTTGCCATGGGTTAGCAGTAGCTTCTTGTCCTCTAAAGATGCTGAAGAAGAAGTTGAACAAGAAGATCAACTGTGCAATAGCACCAATGATGGCAAACGTTGAAATGATTGGTTGGAGATCCATCACCCAATCCAAGAATTCAAACTGCGAATACTCATAGTATCTACGAGGTGCTCCCGCCATCCCAACAAAGTGCATTGGGAAGAAGGTTCCGAAACCGCATACCAAAGTGAGCCAGAAGTGTGCGAATCCAAGTTTGGTATTCAGCATTTTACCGAACATCTTCGGGAACCAATGGTACACACCGGCCAACATTCCAAAGATGGCAGACAGACCCATTACAATGTGGAAGTGAGCCACAACGAAGTAGGTGTCGTGCACATTTACGTCCAATGCAGAATCGGCAAGGATAATTCCTGTCAAACCACCTGTTACGAAAGTCGACACCAATCCGATACTGAACAACATTGCTGGCGTCAATCGGATGTTACCTTTCCAGAGGGTTGTGATGTAGTTAAATGCTTTTACTGCTGAAGGAATGGCAATCAACAAAGTCGTGAATACAAACACGGAACCTAAGAATGGATTCATTCCCGTAACGAACATGTGGTGACCCCATACGATGAACGATAGGAAACCAATGGCGAGAATTGAACCAATCATCGCGCGGTAACCAAAGATCGGCTTACGTGAATTGGTTGAAATGATCTCAGAAGAAATACCCAATGCTGGGAGAAGTACAATATATACCTCTGGGTGACCTAGGAACCAGAACAAGTGTTGGTACAAGATCGGTGATCCACCGGTGACGTCTAAAGCTTCACCTGCAATGTGGATGTCGCTCAAATAGAAAGCAGTTCCCATTGAACGGTCCATGATCAACAATACCACTGCTGATACCAATACCGGGAAAGAAAGAACACCCAAAATAGCTGTCACAAGGAATGCCCAGATGGTCAATGGCAAGCGAGTCATCTTCATCCCTTTTGTTCTCAAGTTGATGATGGTAACGATATAATTCAATCCACCAAGAAGTGATGAAGCTACGAAAAGCACCATCGATACCAACCAGAGGGTCATCCCCATTCCTGAACCGGGCATTGCTTGAGGGAGTGCCGACAAGGGTGGGTATACTGTCCAACCACCTGATGCAGCTCCGCCTTCAACAAAGAGGGAAGAAATCATGATTACTGAAGATGCCAAGAACATCCAGTATGACAACATGTTCAAGAATCCTGATGCCATATCTCTGGCTCCAATTTGCAATGGAATCAAGAGATTTGAGAAGGTACCTGACAATCCCCCAGTCAACACGAAGAAGACCATAATGGTACCGTGGATGGTAACCAAGGCGAGGTAAGCGTTTCGGTCAAGCACTCCATCTGGAGCCCATTTTCCAAGAAACGTTTCTAAGATACCGAATGACTGTCCTGGCCATCCCAATTGCAATCGGAAGAATACCGACAACATTACCGCAACAATTCCCATAAAAATTGCTGTGATAAGGAATTGCTTCGAGATCATCTTGTGATCATAAGAGAAGATATACTTCGAAACAAAACTTTCTTCGTGGTGTGCGTTAGCTGCCATGTCTATTTACTAATTAAGTTCTTTCTTAGTTAATTGAAGCGGTTGGTTCACCCTCTGCTACTGGTTCAACTGGGGCTTCTTCCTCTTTCACCTCTTCAACAAAAAATGTTTTTTGGTCGTTGAGCCACTTTTCGTAGTCTTCTTGCGATTCTACAATCACTTTCATCTGCATATTGAAGTGAGCACTTCCACACACTTTGTTGCACAACAACACATAATTAAACTCAGGATCATCCATGATTGTTCTCATGCTATCCGTGGTAATGGTAGGAGTCATCTTAAATCGGGTAGGAACACCGGGAACACAGTTCATTTGTGTTCTAAAGTGGGGCATGTAAGCTGAGTGGATTACGTCACGTGAACGGAAAACGAACTCTACTTCCTTACCAATAGGAAGGTGGAACTCTCCTTTTACGATCTTATCATCTTTACCCGCTTCCCAAGCTGAAAGACTTTGCTCATCACTGAAATCAAAATTCTCGATGTCCAAAACTCTTTGCTTGTGGCGCTTCAAACGATACAATTTATCTTGTTTCGCTTCCAAAGCAACATCGCTAAGTACGTTGACTTTGTCTGACTTCAACATTTCATCAATCTTGGCAATTTCGTTTTTCAACTGATCTTCAGTTAAACCATCATGACCGTGATCTTCAGCGTGTGCCTCATCGGCGTGCTCTCCGTCATGACCGTGGCCACCGTGATGCTCGTGAAGATGTTTCAACTGCTTTTCGAAGTCTTTTTTCTTGTTCACCAAAACACCGCGCTCATAATTGATTGTTGTCTCCAACTCTTCAATCTTAGCGTCCAACTCCGCCAAACTTTCTTGAATACCTTCATTTGTAACAATACCCAATGGATTGTTGCTCGTAATCAAGTTAAAGTTGGAGACACCGAACTCCTCATTTGCCCCAGCATAACGAGCCGTCCAATCAAATTGCTTCGAGTACAACTCGATCAAAATAGCATCATCGCTCGCTTCGCCGGTCATGTCATTCCATGTTCTCAAACCAAAGATGATGATCCCTGCAAGTACAACAGAAGGAATCACGGTCCAGATCATTTCCAAACGGTTGTCGTGCGGAAAGAACTTCGCCTTGCGATCTTTCTTGTAGTAGTACTTGGCGGTAAACACAAACAACAAGGTGTTCACCAAGAAAAATACTGCAGTGATGATCCAAATGTTTACGCTCATCAGTTGATCTACACCTACACCATGTTCCGATGCTGACGTTGGCAAGTAATCGCCATAAGCTGCATAGAGGTAAATGGTTGCTGCATAGAAGGCCAACATGAACACGATGAACAGCGATGCGTTCAAACGGTTGTCTGCGTGAGAAATATCTTCCTCACGTCTCTTTCTCAATTTTGCAGAGAGCTCATAAACCCGAGCTAGTTGTGCCAAAGCAACAACACCTACAACAACTACGAGCAGAATTAGAAGTTTCATATAACTTGAATTATCGTTCTTTCTTTATTAATGATGTAGTTCTTTACTTTCCTCCAACAATGGATGGTTTTTAGGCATCAATGGAGCTTTACTCAGGGCATTTAAGGTTGAATAAAGGAACAATCCAAAGAATCCGAGGAACATTCCTAGGTCAAATATCCCAAAAGAAACGTGATTGTGCATCGTTCCAGGAATAACCAACAAGTAGGTGTCCATAAAGTGACCAATAAAAATGAGGAAGGCAACGGGTACAATGAACCCGATGTTTCTCTTCGCATCTCTCGCCATCAACATGTAGAAAGGAACAGCGAAATTGATACCGAAAGTCAAGAAGAATGGAATCTGATAATCCTCAGAGAAAATACGTTGAGTGTAGTAAGTTACCTCCTCTGGAATATCCGAGTACCAAATCAACAAGAATTGGCTGAACCAAAGGTAGCTCCAAAGCATTGAGATGGCGAACATCCATTTACTCATATCGTGAATGTGAGAATCGTTCACTGTTGTAAAGTGGCCTTTTTTCTTCAACCACAAAACAAGGATCAATGCGAAAATCATCGCGCTCACCCACATACCGGAGAACAAGTACCATCCGAAGAGTGTAGAGAACCAGTGCGTGTCGATGGACATCACCCAGTCCCAAGTCAATGTAGAAGAGAATACTGCGAAGAACACGAGGAACAAAGCCGAACGCTTGTATTGTTTCTTGTGCAATTCAATGCCTCCAACTTCATCTTCTTTCAAAGACCATTTTCTAAACAAAAAAGCAAAAATCAAGAAGGTTGCGATGTACACCACGCTTCTGATGGTCCAGAATCCTGGGTTCAAGTAAGCCTCTTTGTTCGCAATGATGTGATCAAAGTTGGGGTTCATTACCGCACCGGCTTCCATAGTGTCCACATAATCCACTTCACCGCCTTCGCTTACCACCATGTATTCGTGATACAAGCTGCTGTCCATCCAATGATAAAGGTGATGTTGGTGGAACAAACCGCCCAAAAGTACAATTCCGATCAGCACTGAACCGATAGGGAGGAATTTGAACATGGCTTCATAAATTCTCTTCAGTTGAGCAGACCAGCCCACCTCTGCTGCATATTGCAATGCATAGAAGAAGAGCGCTCCTAAACCGATTGAGAAGAAAAAGAAACCGTTCACCAAAAAGTTTGCCCACCAGTGTTGGTGATGCTCGGAGTCATCCGTGATGAATCCCAGGATGATGGATACCAGACCTACTGCCATAAGCACGTAAGAGAGGGTTTTTGCTTTACCTGTGAATTTAAATTCCATCGTAATGTGTTGTACTGTTCGTTACTACTATCTTATTGTGCTTGCTCGTCAGAAGCTTCGTCTGTTGTTTCTACTGCTGCAACTACATTTCCATTTTCATCAAAAGCGGGCATTTCGCCACCTTGTTGCAAAACTTTAATGTATTCAATCACTTGCCAGCGCTCTTTTTGGGTCATTTGAGACGCGTGTGAGCCCATCAAACCTTTACCGTATTGCAAAGTGTGGTACATGTTTCCTACAGGCAAGTCTTTCAACTTACCGCTGTATGAAGGAATACCTTTGATGTGTCCGTTCCTTGAAATGGCACCATTACCTTCTCCCTTTTCACCGTGACAGTGGATGCACATGATTTCGTAAATGGCCATACCAGCCTCGATGTTCTCTTGGTTGGTTTTCAACGGTGATTGCAAGTTCGCACCGGCAGCCAAGTAGCCTTCATCGGTGTTTGGATAAGGATAAGGCATGTTAAAATCACCCGGTTTTCCTTGTGCGATCGTTCCTTGAACCGGTTTACGCGCGCTGATGGTGTTTCTTTGCGACTGGGCCAATTCTTCCGATTTGTGGTAAGGGTCTTCACCATAATCTACATAAGCTTCGATGGCCGGTGAGCGATACATATCTGGCATGTATTCCAAACCTGGGCTATTCGGATCATTCACACAAGAACCAAGTCCAAGGATCATGATGAGCAAAAGTGAGCTGAGTGTATATCTAGTCATTTGCTTGAGTCTTATTGATAATCTTTTACACTAATTTCAACGATACCTGAATCTTTCAACATCGCTTCGAGCTCCTCTGGTGAATGATCGTGGTTTTGGTCGCTGGTCACTTCCATCACAAACATATGATCTGTAGTACGCGGATCAGGGTTTGATGCTGGCATTCCTGGAAGTGTTTTATTTCTGATGAAATAGGTGATTGCCATACCGTGAGCTGCGCAGAGAACGCTGAACTCAAAGGTAATGGGAACAAAAGCGGGCAAATTTTCCAACATGGTAAAGTTGGGTTTACCACCGATGTTCATTGGCCAATCGTGAATCATAAAATACCACATCCCGAACAGCGCCAACAAGGTACCTGTAGTTGCATACATAAATGAGGCAATGGCCAAACGGGTTCTCTTCACTCCAATGATTGGATCGATCCCGTGAATGGGGAAGGGTGAATACACATCCTTCACTCGAACTCCATTGGTTCTGAGAACACGAGCTGCATCCATCAGCGTCTCCTCATCGTTATACATCGCATGTATTACTTTCTTAAGCATGATTTTCGTCGTTTCTAAGGATTAGTGGTCTTTGTGGTGAAGTTTCTTGTAGTTCTCTCCAGACGACTTCAGAATGGATTTCAACTCATTCAAAGCCAATACAGGGAAGAAACGTGCAAACAATAAGAACAGGGTTCCGAAGATTCCGATGGTTCCAATAAAAATCCCCAAATCAATGAAGGTAGCATGGAACTCTCCCCAAGATGAAGGATCGTAATCACGGTGAATAGAAGTTACAATGATCACGTAACGCTCGAACCACATTCCGATGTTTACAATGATGGACAATATGAAAGTAGCAATCAAGTTTCTTCTGATCTTTCTTATCCAGAATAGCTGAGGTGTAATTACGTTACAGGTCATCATGATCCAGTAAGACCAAGCATAAGGACCACTAAAACGGTTGATGAAGGCATACGATTCGTACTCTACCCCTGAATACCATGAGATGAAAAGCTCAGTGAGGTAGGCTACACCAACGATGGATCCTGTTACAATAATTACGATGTTCATGTATTCTACGTGGCGAACGTGAATGTAATTCTCGAGGTTCATGGCTTTTCTCATGATGAGAAGCAAGGTCAATACCATGGCAAATCCTGAGAATACCGCTCCAGATACGAAGTAAGGAGGGAAGATGGTGGTGTGCCATCCTGGAATTACTGAGGTTGCAAAGTCCATCGATACGATCGAGTGTACAGAGAATACCAAAGGAGTTGCAATACCCGCGAGTACAAGCGACACCTCTTCAAAACGCGTCCAGTTTTTCGCTCTTCCGCTCCATCCAAAGCTCAAGATGGAATAAATCTTCTTAGGAAGTGGCTTCACCATTCGATCTCGGATGGTAGCAAAATCAGGAACGAGTCCGATGTACCAGAACACCAATGAAACAGAGAAGTACGTTGAAATCGCGAATACATCCCAAAGCAGTGGCGAGTTGAAGTTCACCCAAAGCGAACCGAACTGGTTAGGCAATGGAAGCACCCAATAAGATACCCAGATACGCCCCATGTGGATTCCTGGGAAAACGGCTGCCATGATTACCGCGAAGATGGTCATCGCCTCAGCAGAACGGTTGATTGCCATTCTCCATTTTTGACGGAAGAGGAGCAATACCGCTGAGATGAGTGTACCGGCGTGACCGATACCTACCCACCAAACGAAGTTGGTGATGTCCCATGCCCATCCTACTGTTTTGTTCAAGCCCCAAACACCGATACCGGTGGCAATGAGATAGGTGATGCAACCGACACCATAGATCGCGATGATACTGGTGATGGTGATCAACAATTTCCATGTCTTGGGGGCCGCCCCCTCAATTGGGCCTACAACGTCATCTGTGATGTCCTTGTAGCTCTTATCTCCGAGGATAAGTGGTTCTCTAATAGCTGCTTCTTTCTGCATTGACCTGCTATTTTTAAGCTTCGTTTTCTTCTGAGTTTCTCACCTTCGTCATGTAGTAAATGTTTGGTTGAACACCTACTTCTTCGAGCGCGTGGTAAGCACGATTGTTCTGGCTAATGGTTTGAACAAGCGATTTCGTATCGTTCAAATCTCCAAAGGTGATTGCACCAAGTGAGCAAGCTTCAGCACAAGCAGTTTGGATGGCTCCGTCTTGAACTGGAGTTCCTGCAACTTTTGCTTCAAGTTTACCACCTTGGATACGTTGAACACACATTGAACATTTCTCCATAACACCACGTGCACGCACGGTAACATCTGGATTCAAGACCATACGGGCCAAAGAATCTTGTGATGGGTTGGTGTTTTGGAATTTCTTATAACCTTGGTAGTTGAACCAGTTGAATCGACGCACTTTGTAAGGGCAGTTGTTTGCGCAGTAACGCGTTCCGATACAACGGTTGTACGTCATTTGGTTCAATCCTTCATTGCTGTGGGTGGTGGCAGCTACCGGACAAACCGTCTCGCATGGAGCGTGGTTACAGTGCTGACACATCATTGGCATGTGGACCGTTTGAGGCGCATCGGATGGATGCTCCATTCTTCCATAAGACTCAATTGTTCCAACACCTTCTTCTTCGCCTTTTTCCAAAGACCAATCAGAACTATAGAAACGGTCGATTCTCATCCAGTGCATGTCTCTATGACGAAGCACTTCGTCTTTACCAACAACAGGAACGTTGTTTTCAATGTGGCAAGCAGTCACACAAGATCCGCAACCGGTACAAGCTGTCAAGTCGATGGTCATACCCCAACGGTGACCTACATTTTCTACTGGGTGTTCTTTCCAGAGGTCGATCTCCTTGATTTGCTTTTTATCTTGAGCATTGATCACTCCATCTTTATTGATGTCTTCGTGAACAGCCAAAGCATGTGCTTTATTCCAAGATGCATCTCCTTTCTTCTTCCCTGCTTCTGCTTTGAACGCACCAAAAGTGGTTTCTTTCACTACCGACTCACGTCCCATATAGGTATGATGCATCTGAGTAGCAGCAAGAGCATAAGTCTCGGCAGTTGCTTCAACTTTCACATCATAGGCGGCATAAACGATAGCACCGTCCTTCATGCTTACAAGTGGAGCGGCATTCTTCCCGATTGGAATCAATTTCCCATCTTCGGTCGTCATGTGTGAGCCGTTCTCTTTTGTTTGGAAGGCGGCTTTTCCGATATTCTCTCCATTGGCACCTCGTCCATAACCCAAGGCGATACCTATGGTGCCTGGTGCTTGTCCAGGCTGCATGAATGCAGGTAGGCTAACTACCTTTCCATTCACTGTTACATTGACGATGTTCGGATGTACGTTTTGCGACACCTCCATTTCAAGACCCAATGCCTCCATGTCCACACGTGCCATGGTTACATAGTTGTCCCAACACACTTTGGTTACTGGATCTGGAAGCTCGTGCAACCATGGGTTTCCGGCTTGTGAACCATCTCCCATTCCCACTTTTTGGTAAATGGCCAATTCCATTTGACCACCTTTCATGGCTTTCACACTATTCAATGCAGCTGAGAGGGAGAGTCCGCCAGTTGGCATTGCCTCTTCTGTTACTTCTTCAGTTGTGTCTACAATCTCCACAACACCTGAGCTCATGAAACCGTTCTGAACTGCTTTGTTCCAGGTCTCATCACTGTACATGCTTGCAGCAGTGTAGCTCGGATTGTATGTCTGGCGCATGTAGGTGTAGTAGTCCGTATCGATTCCGGTCCACTTCAAGATGGATTCACCTGCAGCGCGGCTATTGAACAGCGGGGAGATGGTAGGTTGTACCAAATCCACTTGCATGTCTGTAAGCGCCAAATCGTTCCACGACTCAAGTGCATGATGATCTGGGGTAATGTAGCTTGCTTTAGACGCTGTTTCATCAGCATAGAGCGAAGTTGCAACGCTGGTTTTCACCTTTGCTAGGCCTTCATCGAATGCAGCGCCGTCGGCATAAGAATACGAAGGATTTACTCCATCAATGATCAAGAAATCCACTGCACCTTTTTTCATCGAATCAACCAACCCAGCGAATGCAGCGTCGTTTCCTTGATAAATATTGAGCGGCTCATTGGTATTGATGGTTGCTCCGTAGTTGTTCAAGGTTTTGTTGATTTCAGCAACAATGCGTTGAACGTTAATATCATTGCTTCCTGCAATCACAATGCTTTCTCCTGCAGCCGCTTTCAAAGCCTTAGCTGCTGATTGGATGGCCTTCTCACTCACTCCTTCCACAGCGCTTGCACCTCCACCGGTAAGTGCGCTATAGATGGCTGCTGCCACCTTACCCTCTTGTGAAGGCTTGATCATTGTTCGTACGTCAGCATTGGAACCTGAAAGGCTCATGTTGCTTTCGAACTGGAAGTGTTTTGACATCCATTTTCCTTCAGGCACGCGCGTTTTGGCGAAATCAGCACCAAAAACGTTAGAGAGCAACCAAGAACCTTGGAAGTCTGCCGCTATGGAAACCAAAACTTTCGCCTTATCGAAGTGGTACGAAGGAATAATGGCTTTCCCCATGATCGCTTTGTGCGCTTCTCTTAGGGAAGAGTATGAAATGGAGTCGTACTGAACGTGACTCGCGTTGTATTTCGCTGTAAAAGCATTGATTGCTCTTTGCTTGCTTGGGCTCAAGACGGTATTGGTCAAGATCACAGGGTTCTGCGCTTGTTCCAAAGCCTTCATGATTTCGGCATCAGCAGTAGCCCAGTCGATGGCTGCACCTTTTTTAGAAGGACCTTCAACTCTCGCGGCATCATACAAGCCAAGAACCGATGAGTTGATGCGTGGGTTCAATTCACCCTTTGCACCTGCTGCTCTGTTCGGTTTGATGAAGATGGGACGACCTTCTCTTGTTTTGATGAGGACATTGGCGTAGTCATTTCCATCGTAATAAGTAGAAGCGTAATAGTTCGCAACTCCAGGAGTAATTTCCTCTGGCTTGTTTACGTAAGGAATGGACTTCACTACCGGAGTCTCACATGCGGCCAAAGTAGCTGCAGTGATACTGAATCCCATGAACTTCAAGAAGTCACGACGACCCGTGTTCACGTCTTTCAATTTCTCATCGGCAAGAAATGCATCTACCGTTTGCTCTTCTGGAAACTCGTTCTCCAGTGTTGTCTTATAATCATTGGTCTCTTTGAGTTCTTCTAGACCAGACCAGTATCGTTTTGTATTTCCCATTGGGTTCTACTTGTAATGATTAGTAATGACACTTAGCGCATTCCCATCCGCCAAGTTCACGCACTGTGATTTCTTCGTCTTCCATGTACTTCCGCAACTCTTCGTTACCGCGGTCGTTATTTTTAAGACGATTGTGAATCTCTTCGTAATAATCGCTGCTAGTGAGATCAATTTCAGCTTTGTTGTGGCACTCGATACACCATCCCATGGTAAGGGTTGGTTTTGACAAAGGAATCAAGCCCGGGTAATCGTTCACCAAAGCAGCCACCTCATCTACTGGAGCAATTCTACCAACGGTGTACTTTTCAACATCACCATGACAGTTTTGACATTCCAAGCCCCCTACAACAACGTGTTGTGAGTGGTTGAAGTAAACGTGATCTGGCAAGTTGTGTACCTTATTCCACTTGATGGGTTCACCATCGAAGTCGTCTTGTGGCTCTTTGTATCCATTGTTCCCTTCACCATCAAGATAAGTACCCGTTGCAGGATCGAAACCAATCGCAGCATAGATTTTACCAATCTCTTCAGTACCGTATTGCTTTCCTTTCTTGATTCCTTTGTGGCAGTTCATACACACATTGGTTGAAGGAATTCCAGAGTGCTTCGACTTGGAAGCAGAACTGTGGCAGTATTGGCAATCCACCTCGTTTTGACAAACGTGAATGCTGTGTGAGAACTTGATGGGTTGCTCTGGTTGATATCCCTCATAGACACCAACTCCCATCAGCGCTTGGTAACCGAGTGTAGCTCCGTAAGCCACCAATACCAAACCAATGATCGAAACTAGCGCAGTGTTTCTCGACATCCATGCTTTCACTCGATCGGTGTAGGTCATTCCAGCCTCAGCATCACCATCGTTATTGAGTGCGTTGCTGATTGAATTTCTCACGCCTGAAGCAGCAAGTGCTACAACGATGAACAACACCAGAAGAATGAGAAACCAAATGGTGGTGGAAGAGCTACCGCTTTCTTCGAGATCATCACCGATGGTTGGACAATCATCCGCCGCTGCCGTTGTACCCGTATCAGCAACCTGAGTTGCCGCTACCTGAACGTAGGTCATGATGTCTTTGATCTCCTCGGCAGTAACCGCTTGCGCTGTCATCCAACCATAAGTTGGCACATAACGTTCCACGAGTGATTTGACATATTTATCACCGGTCTCAGCAGCTGCTTGTGGGTTTTGAATCCACTTGATCAAGATCTCATCGGAAGTTCCCTTCCATCGCTCTTTCACCCCCAAGAGGCCGGGAGCAGCAAGAACTTCAGCAGTTGTGTAGTGACAAGAAGCGCAGTTGGCGTTGAAAAGCGCTTCACCATTCTCAGCATTTCCTCCTTCCCAAACGGAAGCAGATGCGCCAAGACTTGTGAGAAGGAATGCTGCGGTAAACAGCTTAAACAATATCTTATTCATTCGAAATTGTGCTTTTGAACTCATGTTCATGTATCCAAAGATCTCCCCCATTATAAAGGAAATTTTGGGGGCAAATTTAGGTGATTTTAACGTTCATTGAGGGCATATGTCACAAAATTGTCAAGAGAATAAATAATTTAAAATCATTCTAAATTAGAGCTGTATGCCACGCATTATCGGTCATTCATCACTCATTACCCCAAAAATACCGCTCATATTCAAAATGGCACAATACCTGCCTTGCTTAAGGTATATTAACTTCGCACTAAATATCCTTTTCACCCATGAGACACCTCTTATTTATTCCCATTTTTTTCTTCATTTCGTTGACCAGCAGCGCTCAAGAAACGTCTCCTTGGTGGAAAAATCTCTTTAGAAAGGAAGCTGTCGAAACCAATGAATCCACTCCCAAAGAAGAGATCACTGTACCCAAAAAAGACAGCTTACAAATGGAAGCAACTCTTCCAGACACTGTCAATACAGCTCCCGATAGCTTGCCAATGACGATCGTTCCAGGAAAGATTGAAGTGGAAACAAGCCCCCTTCTCGCTCAATTGGATTCCATTTATAAAGAAAACCCACCGAAAATTCTCGGATACCGCATCAAGATCTATTTTGGCGATTTACAGTCGGCCAGAGGCATCAAAAGCAACTATGTTTCCAGCGGTAATCGCGAGGGATGTTACGTCAAGCAATACCCGCCCAATTTTGCGGTAGTGGTAGGCAACTTTCGCTCTGAAGAGGACGCTCAGCTTCGTTTGCAAGAACTCAAAGCATTGTATCCCGGTGCAAGCGTGGTGCGCGACGAAATCGAAGCACCGATTTTGGAATAGGTCTTTCCACATGACCAATGGTGATTACAAAAAGACCTTGCCCTCTTTCATCCATTACCGACCCAATAAAAAAATTACTCCAAGAAAAAGCCCCTGAGCGAAGAGCAAAGGGGCTTTTTTATGCATTTGTATTGGCCTTTTAATCGTCCAAAGTCTGTTTTACTTCTACTTCTTCGAAAGCCTCGATGTTGTCTCCAACCTTGATGTCGTTGAACTTGTCCACATTCAAACCAAATTCGAATCCGCGGTTCACTTCTTTAACATCGTCTTTGAAGCGTTTCAACGATCCAAGTGTTCCAGTGTAAATCACGATACCATCGCGAATAACTCTGACTTTGTCGTTTCGATGAATCTTTCCTTCCAACATGAAGCAACCAGCGATGGTTCCCACTTTGGAGATTTTGAACGTTTCTCTGATTTCCGCTGTACCGGTGATTCTCTCTTCGATACGCGCAGAAAGGAGTCCTTCCATCGCTTCTTTGATCTCGTCGATGGCCTTGTAGATCACCGAGTACAATCTGATTTCGATTTCTTCTTTCTCGGCCAGTTTTCTCGCATTGGCACTTGGTCTCACCTGGAAGCCAATGATGATTGCATCAGAAGCTGAAGCGAGGAGCACGTCTGACTCAGAAATTTGTCCAACCGCTTTGTGGATGATTTTAACTTCAATTTTCTCAGTGGAGAGTTTTTGAAGTGAATCGCTCAATGCCTCGATCGAACCGTCCACATCTCCTTTTAAGATCAAATTCAATTCCTTGAATTCACCCAAAGCAATCCTTCTACCAAGCTCATCAATGGTCACGTGTTTCTGCGTTCTCACACCTTGTTCACGCTGCAATTGTTGACGTTTGGTTGCGATTGATCTCGCTTCTTTTTCATCTTCAAGCACATTGAACTTATCACCGGCATTTGGAGCTCCGTTCAAACCGAGAATGGACACTGGCATTGCTGGACCTACTTCCGTAACGCGTTGTTGACGTTCGTTGTACATGGCTTTCACCTTACCGCTCCATTGTCCGGCCAAGAGGCTATCTCCAATGCGAAGCGTTCCACCTTCCACAAGGATGGTCGAAACATAGCCTCGTCCTTTATCCAATTGCGATTCGATAACTGTACCGAGGGCACGTTTTTCTGGATTCGCCTTGAGGTCGAGAAGCTCTGCCTCGAGGAGTACCTTCTCCAAGAGCTCGTCAATATTGAGTCCTTTTTTGGCTGAAATTTCTTGCGACTGGTACTTACCACCCCATTCCTCCAAGAGGATGTTCATTTGCGAAAGTTCTTCGCGAATTTTATCGGGATTGGCTTCTGGTCGGTCGATTTTATTCAGCGCAAAGATCATCGGGATTCCTGCTGCTTGAGCGTGGTTGATGGCCTCTTTTGTTTGAGGCATCACCGCATCGTCTGCCGCAATGACAATGATGGCAAGGTCGGTTACCTGAGCACCACGAGCACGCATGGCCGTAAAGGCTTCGTGACCTGGAGTATCGAGGAAGGTGATGGTTTTTCCATCGGCCACCTGAACGTTATAAGCCCCGATGTGCTGAGTAATTCCTCCTGCCTCTCCAGCGATTACGTTGGCTTTACGCACATAATCGAGAAGAGATGTTTTACCGTGGTCAACATGACCCATCACCGTTACGATTGGTGG
Organism: uncultured Comamonadaceae bacterium; assembly: GCA_964649515.1. Classification (GTDB taxonomy): domain Bacteria; phylum Bacteroidota; class Bacteroidia; order Flavobacteriales_D; family Sanyastnellaceae; genus CALKGK01. Next base: position 22,220 of record CAZYPV010000034.1, read on the forward strand.
TCGGGAAGTAAGGTCTTCTTCTTTATCCTCTTCAATCAGGATGGATTCTTGTACTTCTGCGCTAACGAACTCTGCAGTGTAGCCGAATTCCTCTGAAATGAGGCTGATGGTTTCTGCATCCAAACGTTGGTTGATGGACACCATGATTCCCAGACTCATACAAGCTGAAATCACATCGTTCACTCCCACGCTCATCATGGTTGCAAGTTCTGAAACCGTCACAAATTCTGTCAACTTGAGTACTTTCGACTCTTCTTGTTGACGATCCATTTCTTCCTGAGCACGCTCAGCAACGGCATCTCTTTTTGCTCTTCTAAATTTCGCAGCCTTGGACTTTCCACCTCCGGAGAGACGCGCCAAGGTTTCCTTGATTTCTCTTTGGATATCTGCCTCAGTAACTTCAGGCTTGTCTGCAGGTTTTTTCTTCCCACCTCTTGCCGGACCTCTTTGTCCTGGTCCATTACCTCCTCTTGCACCTGGCTTGTTATCCTCGGGCTTGGTAATGCGCTTTCTTTTGCGCTTCTTTTTCAGGTTTGGATCTGAAGACGAAGCCACTGGCTCACGTTTCTTTTTACTGGTATCCTTCGGAAGTTCAATTTTCCCAACGACTTTCAGTCCGGACAATTTTTCCACGTTGGTTACGTGCACATTGTCCTCTTTCTTTTTCTCTTCAGCCGGTTTTTCTTCGTTGGCGTCAGCCTTTGGCGCCTCTGTTTTTGGCTTCTCGGCTTGAGGAGCTTCCTCTTTTTTGGCCTCCGTTTTCTCTGAAGTTTTAGCCGCTGCTTGTTTTTCCTCTGCCTTAGGTGCAGCTTTGGGCGCCTCTTCGGTTTTGTTGGCCTTTTGCTCTTTGGCTTTCGGCTTGCGTTTCGGCTGGATGCTGTCGAGATCTACCTTTCCAACCACCTTCACCTCTCTTTTAGCGGGAGTCTCTTCTTCCTTCTCCTTGGCTGGTGCTTTGGCATCTACTTCCTTGGCAGGGGTTGCTTCTTTTGTAGCTTCCTCCGCTTTTGGCGTTTCTTTTGCCGGTGCTTTTTCCTCCTCTTTTTCCGCAGCAGGTGCCTTAGGCTCTTCCTTCTTTTCTACGGGTTTTGGAGCAGGTTTTTGCTCGGTTTTCTGAAAACTAGAGAGGTCGAGTTCGATGTCGTCTTCTTCGGGTTCAGCAGCCTCTTGTTTCGAAGATTCGAGCGTAACGGTCTCTCTTTCGGTGCGTTGTATCGTTGTTCTTTGCGAACGCTCTTTCTTTTGTTTCTCGTCTTGAAACTTGTCTAAGAGAATGTTGTACACATCCGGTTCGATCTTGGTGTTCGCCGTACTTTCTATCTCGATACCTTTCTCTCCAAGGTAATCCACGATGGTGCTGATCCCCACGTTGAATTCACGAGCAACCTTACTTAATCTAACCGCCTTTTTATTTTCCGACATATAATCCTTTCTGTATTCTCTTCAGGTGATGAAGTTACAATTTATTCAAGCTCATCTTTCAAGATGCGCATTACTTCCTGGATGGTTTCCGCCTCCAAGTCTGTACGTTTAATCAAGTCTGCCTCATCCATAGAGATAACGCTTCTTGCTGTATCACAACCGATTGCTTTGAGCGCATCAATCACCCAAGCTTCGATTTCGTCTGAGAATTCGGTCAACTCAACGTCGTCCAATTCTGCTTCATTTTCACGATAAACATCAATTTCATAACCTGTGAGTTTGCTCGCAAGTTTGATGTTGTGTCCGCCTTTACCGATGGCCAAAGACACTTGGTCTGGCTTGAGGAAGACATCTGCCTTCATATTATCGGTATCCAAGGTAATGCTTGAGATCTTTGCGGGGCTCAAAGCACGGCTAATCAAGAGTTGATCGTTGCTTGTAAAGTTGATCACATCGATGTTTTCGTTTTTCAACTCGCGCACGATACTGTGGATACGTGCCCCTTTCATCCCCACACAAGCTCCTACTGGATCAATTCGCTCATCATATGACTCTACAGCCACTTTTGCTCTCTCTCCTGGCTCACGCACAATCTTTTTAATGGTAATCAAGCCATCAAATACCTCGGGAACCTCTTGTTCGAACAAACGCTCGAGGAATTCGGGAGCGGTTCTACTCAAGATAATTCTTGGATTGTTGTTTTTCATGTCCACAGCAGCCACTACTGCACGCACATTCTCTCCTTTTTTGAAGTAGTCTGAAGGAATTTGTTGATCTTTTGGAAGGATGAGCTCATTGTCTTCATCATCGATCACAAGAATCTCTCTTTTCCAAATCTGGTAAATCTCTCCAGTTACGATATCTCCCACGCGTTCGCGGTACTTTTTATAGATGTCGTCTTTCTCCATATCGAGGATTTTCGACACCAAGTTTTGACGCATTGCCAAAACGTTTCTTCTTCCGAAGTCGTTCAAGTGAATGGGCTCTGAAACTTCTTCTCCAATCTCGAAATCGTCCTCAATTTTGAGTGCTTCGGACAATTCGATTTCTGCATTTTCATCTTCTACTTCACCATCTGGAACAATTTCACGGTTTCTCCAAATCTCAAGATCTCCTGTTGTTGCGTTGATGATGATGTCAAAGTTCTCATCGTCTCCATATTTTTTCAAGATCATGCTACGGAACACATCTTCAAGAATCACCAACATGGTTTCTCTATCGATGTTTTTGAATTCCTTGAATTCCTGAAATGATTCGATCAAATTGACGTTGTCCATTACCGTTTATTTAAAAGATATAATCACCTTCGTTTCTTTAATGTCATTAGCGGAAACATGGTGAATCTCTTCCACCCATTGTTTTGCTTTCCGACCTTCAATTCTTTTTTTCTCGCGGGTTTTGATCACCAACTCTTCGGGTTTCACCTCTTCGAGCACTCCAGTAATCTTTCCTCCTTCATTCAGCTTCACATCCAATTCTCTTCCGACGTGTTTGTTGTATTGACGCCAGATTTTGATGGGTTGATCGGCTCCTGGGGTTGAAACCTGAAGTTCGAAGTCTTCCACCTCTCGATCCAATGAACCTTCGATGAGCCGACTCACTTTCACACAATCCGAGATTGGAGCACCCTCATCTCCGTCGATAAGAACGCGGATGGCATTGCTCGAGCTCACCTTCAAATCAACTATAAATAGATGACTTTCAGCAAGTTCTTCCTCCACCAATGCGCGTATGCTCTTTTCACTAATCATGCCTTCTCCAAGAGGTATAAAAAAGAGGGGCTTGCACCCCTCTCCATCCTAATTCCGCTTAATTGCCTGCAAAGATAATGAATTTCTAGCGAACTGGAAAAAATATCCATGGAAGGTGATTTTCTTTTAATGATTGTCCGAATTCGTTCAACCAAACCTCTCATCGGATTTGAAATAATGTCCATATTTACTCCTTGAGATGAGGATTTGGTTGATTGGCTTCGCCGGTTGAGGTTGCTTGCGCAACTGTTTAAACACTTACACGGGTTGTGTAAGGGATCATTAGATCGGATCCTTAGATTAACACCTCGTTATTAAACCGCTGCTAAGCTGAGAAAACGTATTCCTCACCCATTGGCTCGTACTGAAGCGGATATCCTTTTTTTTGCTCACTCCATTTCCTTTAAATAATAAAAGCCACTTCCCAGCGATGAATTTACGCATGGGACAGTGGCTTCGTGACCAGGACAATTGAAAATCGGAGTGCTCCATCGGCCGCTAGAGTCCCACCAACATCCGTTGTTGACGAGCAAGCTAAGGCCTCTTCATCAATCTACTAGCATCCTATTCCTTCCAATTTGTCATTGCATGCCTTGGCTTTGTGAATGAACTTTTATTTCCTTGTTAATAATGCTTTCGGAAGTTTTGCGTTGACTTCACTGAGGATGTTATTTTTGGTCCTAAATATTTCACATCATGCGCTTCTTTGTCTTCCTCCTCCTCTTACCCCTTTTTGGTCAAGCTCAAAAACAACATTTTGTTGAGCACTATGCCAATGGGCAACTGAAATCAGAAGGGGACTATGTGCGCGGACTCGAGCACGGCACGTGGGAATACTACTATCGCAATGGCGTTTTGATGCAGCGTGCCAATTATTATCTCGGAACTTTTGACGGTGAAGTGCTGCAGTACCATGAAAATGGAGCATTGAAACACGAAGGGTATTTTGTGCGTGACGCTCAGGACAGCATCTTTCGAACCATGAGCGAAACCGGTCAACTGCTGGAAGAAGGAATGTATCGGGACGATTTAAAAATGGGAGAATGGAAGTACTTTCACCCTTCCGGAGAGCTCTACCTCCAAGAAGTTTACACCGAAGAAAGCTTGCGCACCTTATATATGGCCGACGACAGTGGTAAGGTGTGGATTGAAGATGGGAAAGGTCGGATGAACGAATACTTCACTAACGGCGAATTAAAAAGTACTTGCCAATACCTTGAAGGCTTTAAAAATGGAACTTTTCAACGCTTTTTTGTAGACGGAACACTCCGCGAAACCGGAAGCTATAAGAACAACTTGAAAGATGGGGCTTGGGAAGAGTATTACCTCGACGGCACCATCAAAAAGAAAGCAACTTACGCAGAAGGAGTGCTCAACGGATTGTTCGAAGAACAGTATCGAAACGGACAAACCAACGTCAAAGGAAACTATTTAGCAGGTCAAAAAGACGGCGAATGGATTTGGTACTTGGAAGACGGTACAGAAGAGATGAAGGGTCCGTTCAAGGCAGACCAGCAAGAAGGAACTTGGACCTATTATTACAACAATGGAAATGTAAGCGCCACGGGTGATTTCTTGGCGGGAAAAGAAGAAGGAGCTTGGAACTACTTTTATGTGGGCGGGCAAGCTTGGAAAACAGGAAGTTTTAAGGGCGGACTCAAGCAAGGAACGTGGAACTATTGGTTTGAAAATGGAAAGGACCTTATGCGGGGTGATTTTGATCAAGACCTGGAAGAAGGAGTTTGGGAAAGTTGGTATGAGAACGGAACTCCAAAAGACAAAGGTCCCTACTCCAAGGGGAAAATGAAAGGGCATTGGACAGGAAACTATCCCAACGGAGTGAAGCATTTTGACGGACACTGGCTCAACGATTTCAAAGTGGGGGAATGGACCATCTACTATGATAATGGTCAGGTGGATGAATCTGGCACCTACAACAATGAAGGTGAAAAGCACGGAGCATGGGTGAAAAAGAACAGCTCCGGCACCACTGCCAGTGAAGGAGAGTATGAAAACGGGAAGCCCAGTGGTTTGTGGAAGTATTATTTTCCAAATGGCGGACTCCAGCGCAGCCATGAAATGAAGGATGGAAAGATGAATGGAGAGGCAAAAACCTACTCCCGATTTGGCCGATTGATTGAAGAAGCCAACTATGTTCAGAACAAGCGGGACGGAAAATACATTATATACAATGAAAAGACCGGAGCGAAGGAAACCCATCTCCTTTACAAAAATGGAGCAGTGGTGAAAGTCATCCTTTCTCCCACCCAAAAACAATAAGCAGCGCAGGCATTCGATGAAGCAGCGATTCGAAGTGAAAACCGAGCAAGAAATCTCATGTCGTACATCTACAAACTCATAGAAGAAGGAGAGCATCAACAACAAGACTTCAAAACCCGAATTGAAGACTCGAAAAAAATTGCAAAAACATTAAGCGCTTTTGCCAATTCGGATGGAGGTAGGTTGCTCATTGGTGTGAAAGACAATGGCTCCATTAGCGGGGTTGATCCTCAAGAAGAGTTTCACATGATCGAAGCTGCAGCTGAAATGTATTGCAAACCCCACGTTGGTTTTAGCACTCAAATCTGGAAAGCAGAATACCGAAGTGTTTTGGAAGTGATTGTTGAACCCAGTAAAAAGCGCCCGCACTACGCCATTGATGAGCACGGAGATTGGATTGCGTACATGCGCAAGGACGATAAAAACCTGAAAGTAAATGGGGTGATGGTAAAAGTTTGGGAACATGGAAAAAGCCTCAAACCTCACGACTTCCAATACACTGAGCGCGAACGGGCCCTTTTCAACTACCTTCAACGCAGGGGAAAAGTAGCCTTCAAAACGGCATCGCGCATTACTCGACTGAACTTCAATAAAACCGAAGAAATGCTCGCTCAGTTGATTTGTTGGGATGTCCTCGCAGCGGAATACGACAAAGGCAGGATGCTTTATACCCTGAAAGAAGACGAAGAAAGTAGCCTCTAGTCAAAAAAGTTCGCCCGTGTACCATACCTTTTCAGCATATTTGTCGTTCCTACATCAGCCAAACACACCACGAAAGATGCATAAAATACTCGTCGCACTCTTCCTTTTTACCCTACCACAACTCGCCGAAGCACAAATTCCTGTGGGAACGTGGAGGGATCACCTACCCTATGAAGAAAGTACCGACGTGAGCGTGGGCAGCGCCAAAGTTTTCGCAGCAACGCCCTACTCCGTGTTTTACTACTCGTTGGAAGATAACAGCTTGATGACCTTCAGTAAAACCAACGGCTTGAGCGAATCCAACATTTCATCCATCGCCTACTTGGACAGCGAAGACATCCTTGTCATTGGTTACGTGAGCGGAAATGTTGATTTGATTCTTGGGGAAAACATCATCAATATCCCAGACATTAAGCAGAGCAGTTTTGTGGGGAATAAACGAATTAACGACGTCCTTTTCTTGAACGGAAAGGCATATTTGAGCTGTGGCTTTGGGATTGTTGAACTCGACTTGGAGCGACGAGAAGTTGCCGACACGTGGTTCATTAACGGACAAAACGATATTGTGGCCGTGAACACCTTGATCAATAGCGACACCCATTGGTTTGCTGCCACGGAGTCGGGCATTTATGAGGCTGAACTGAACAACCCTTTTCTCGCTAACTTTCAAAATTGGACCAAGCGGGTAGATCTCCCTTTGGAAGATGAATCGTACACTGATTTGACCCTATTCAACGATCGGCTCATTGCTTTGTATTCCAACGGAAACAACTCTGCCCTGTGGCAAACCCCGCTCAACACCAGCGATTGGAGTACCGTTCCCAATTTAGCCGATGGAGGATACCGCAGCATTTCATCGTCCCAAGACCAACTTGTGGTCACCACCTTTCAACGAACCGAACGTTTTGACATCAATTACAACTCTTTGGGGCTGCGAAACTTTATTGAAGGTGTATTGAGTAACCCATTTGATGCCGAAATCACGGACGACAATACGATTTGGATTGCTACTGAATTTGGTGGATTGATGCGATGGGGAGGTGATGATAGTGAACTTCAAGTAGCGCCCATCGGTCCGCCTTCCAATGGCGCCTTTCGCATTGATGGTTTTAACGACAACATTTGGGTGGCCTCTGGCGCTGTGGACATTATTTGGGCCAACAATTACCTGAAAGACGGAACGTACGGCTTGGTGAACGATCGCTGGAAGGTGGTGGCTCAAGTGGAAGGTGAAAACAGCATCGGTTCCATCAACGACATGATTGCAGTGAGCATCGACCCCACCAACAATGATCGGGTCATGCTGGGAAGTTGGGAAGAAGGCTTGGTAGAAGTGGTGAACGGCGCAGTAACCAACATTTACAATGAAAGCAACAGCACACTTCGCGTTCGGCCAGACAATAATGAGGGCTGGATAGGTGTTGGCGGAGTGGATTTTGACGATCAGGGGAATCTTTGGGTGACGAACACCTATTCCGACACCCCACTCCATCTTCTTACTGCAGGAGGAAGCTTCGCGGCTTTTGAATTTGGGAATGATTTGAATTCTGGAGACTTGGTGGGTGATGTGAAAGTAGCGCGCAATGGGTATGTTTGGATGGTGCTACCGCGAGGTGGTGGCCTGATGGTGCTCGATCCCGGGGAATCCATCTCCTCTCCCAATGACGATAATTACCGCTTATTGAGCCAAGAGGAAGGAGACGGCGGTTTGCCCAGCAATGAAGTGCTCTGTGTGGAAGAGGATTTGGACGGTGAAGTTTGGATTGGTACTGAACGTGGAATTGGCGTTTTCTATGCTCCACAAAGCATTTTTGAAGGTGATAATTTTGACGCTCAAGAAATCCTCATCACCCAAGACGGCAATGTGCAAATTCTGCTTGAAACCGAAGTTGTGACCTGCATTGAGATCGACGGTGCCAACAGAAAGTGGGTGGGAACAAGAAGCTCAGGTGCGTATTTATTTAGCGAAGATGGCTTGCAACAGCTCGCTCATTTTACCGAAGAAAACAGTCCGCTTTTGAGCAACAACGTTCAAGACATCGCTTTGAACCAACGCAATGGAGAAGTATTCTTTGCGACTCAAAACGGCATCAGCTCCTTTCTTGGAACGGCCACCAATTTCGATCAAGAAATAGAAGAGGTGAAGGTGTACCCTAACCCCGTTGAGCCGGGTTACGAAGGACTCATTACCATAGATGGTTTAGCCTTTGAAACGGATGTGCGCATCACCGATGCAGCTGGAAATGCGGTATACTCAGGAACCAGTTTTGGTGGTAGAGCCGTTTGGGATGGAACCAACTTTAACGGCGAGAAAGTGGTTACAGGAATTTACTTCGTCTACTGCAGCACGGGGGATGGAAGTGCCACGAATATGGGGAAAGTGGCCATTGTGAGATAGCCTTGGATGTGCTGAACTTCATTTCGCCAAAGAGATTCCTTTTTTCACTCCAATCACCACCAAAAAAACCACCAAGCCTACCACCAAACCGGTAATGGCATCTGCTAACAAGCCCACCCAGCCATGAAAGAGCTCGTGAATGAAGGGTACGTTGTGTGTAAAAATGCCTCCTGACACGAGAATAAGGGCTATTGTCCCAACGATGCTCAAGGTTTTGATCACCTTTGGAAGCGCTTGAACTAAGAAATTCCCCATCCGCTTTGCAGTGCTACTCTCCCGCTCCATTAAGGCAAGTCCGAAATCGTCCATTCGAACAATCATTGCTACAATGCCATAAACGCCTACGGTAGCCAAAAGCGCTACCACACTCACGGTGATGATTTGTACTTTTAATTCTGCTTCTAAAACCGTGCTCAGAGCGATAATGACAATCTCAACGGAAAGAATAAAATCCACAAAAACCGCCGACTTCACCTTTTTTTTCTCGTGTTCCAAGGCCTCGGTTTTGCTCATTTTGATCAACTTTTTTCTTCGGTTGTGTCCTTCATCGGAGTGCGGAAAAATGTATTCTACAATCTTCTCTACCCCTTCATAAGCCAGAAACAAACCGCCAGCAAGTAGGATGTAAACAATGACTTTGGGGGCGTAAGCACTGAGTAGAAAAGCTAAAGGAAGGATGATGATCTTATTGAGAAAAGAGCCTTTGGTGATGGCCCAAAGCACGGGAATCTCTCTGCTGGACACGAAGCCCGTCGCTTTCTCGGCATTTACTGCGAGGTCATCACCCAAAATCCCTGCTGTTTTTTTTGTAGCCACCTTGCTCATGGTAGCTACATCATCCATAATTGCTGCAATATCGTCGAGAAGCGCAAAAAAGCCTGATGCCATGGTTTTTGAGGTTTAAGCGTGCACCTTGAAGGCGCGTTGAATGATCCAATGTGGACAAGTATAAGCATTATTGTTTATCTGCTAGCATATAAAACTGCTTTGAGCAGCTGGGATAAGGCTTCTTTATTCGTTGTACACCTGGTGTTGTTGAGAGCTTCGCCAGTTGATGTTACTTGTGGAAGGGTTTAGACGTTCAAGCGAGTGTCTAGGTCTTGAAGCAATTATGAACAGGGCAATAGCGCTTTGAGATAAGTGCTTGGAAATGTAAACCGCATGAAAAAGCCCTTCCAAAACAGCATTGAAAGGGCTTTTCTAATATCAACATTTCCTAATCACAATCCGTACCGAAGAAGCTAAGGAACATGAGGACGTCACCTCCATTGACTACTCCATCGGTATTCATATCCGTGGCACCGCAAGCGCCACCGCTACAACCAAATGACCCGAGCATCATCAGCAAATCAGCCACATCTCTGGAACCGTCGGAATTCATGTCGCCCGGACAAACACAGGAGGTAAATTCACAAGAACCATCATCAATTGTTGCGCTCGCATCGTAATTGCAAGCCGAAGCATCGGTACATCCCGCACAAGAGATCGACTCACAAGAACCGTCATCAATCGT